>CAJXWA010000121.1 GCA_913062525.1 uncultured Alphaproteobacteria bacterium
CTCTTCCGATCTACCATTTGGGCAATGCGATCCCCCCGCTCAATGACAAAGGGCTCGTCGCCCAAATTCATCAAGATAACGCCGACTTCACCGCGATAATCCGTATCAATGGTGCCGGGACTATTTGGAAGGGTGATCCCTTTTTTAAGGGCGAGACCAGAACGAGGGCGAATTTGCGCCTCATACCCTTGTGGTAGCGCCATTTTAAACCCGCTGGGAACCAATGCTCTCCCGCCCGGCTTAATGCTCAACGGCGCAGTGACCGCTGCGCGAATATCCATGCCGGCGCTTCCCGTCGTCTCATAGGATGGCAACTCAAGATCTTTGCCGTGGGACAATCGGGAAATTTGGATAGAGACTTCTGACATACTAACGACTTTCAAAAAATTCAGATATTTGACGGGCAAGTTGGCGAGAAACATCGGCTTTACTTTGGGAAGGCCAGCTATCAACGCCGTCTGTAGTTATAAGATGCACGCTGTTTTGGTCACCGCCAAAAGTGCCGCTTTCTGGACTAACATCGTTGGCAACAATCCAATCACATTTTTTGCGAACCAGTTTTGCGGATCCGTTTTCTAAAACATCTTGTGTTTCAGCAGCAAAACCCACCACCAGATCAGGGCGGCCCTGGCTCATCTGACTAATGGTCGCTAAAATATCGGGATTTTCAGTGAGTGCCAAATCGGGAAGAGCGCCAGCCTTCTTCTTCACCTTTTGATCGCTGCTATTTGCCACCCGCCAGTCGGCCACAGCAGCTGCAAAAACGGCCCCGTCCACGGGCAGCGCGTTTTGGGTCGCTTGCAACATGTCTGACGCACTCTCCACATTAACACGCGTCACGCCCTCAGGCGCTTTCAGTTGGGTTGGCCCAGAAATGAGTGTCACTTCAGCGCCCAAGGCTGCCAGTGCTTCGGCGATGGCATAGCCTTGTTTGCCGGAAGATCGGTTGGCAATATACCTGACGGGATCAATGGGCTCGTGGGTTGGGCCTGCGGTCACCATCATTTTTTTACCGCTTAAAGGTTTATTTTGAGGACCGTCTAGAAATGAGATAATTTTCGCGCAAAGCTCGGCTGGCTCACTTAAACGGCCGGGACCAAACTCACCGCACGCCATGTCACCTGCATCAGGTCCAACGACCTGAACACCATCTGCCTGAAGCTGCTTGAGATTTCGTTGGGTGGCCGGATGCCCCCACATGCGAACATTCATTGCAGGCGCAATCATGACTTGCGTATCTGTTGCCAGAAGCGCGGTTGTGGCAAGGTCTGTTGCCAACCCATTTGCCATTTTCGCCATTAAATCTGCCGTTGCAGGGGCAACCACAACCAAATCAGCGCTTCGAGATAATTGGATATGGCCCATTTCCGCTTCATCGGTGAGAGAGAATAAATCGGTGAAGACTTTCTCGCCGGTCAGGGCCGCAACCGATAGAGGGGTTACAAACTGTTCAGCCGATTTGGTCAAAATTGCCCGTGTCTTGACGCCCGCTTTTGACAGCAGCCTAATCAGTTCAAGACATTTATAGGCCGCTATTCCGCCGCCAATAACCAAAAGTATCGATTTTTGAGAAGACACTGATCCACCGCCTATTTTACTCAACATTTATGTAAATAAAATAGTAACCGTTTTATTTTTGTGCAAGGGATTATTCGCATGATTGCAACAAACATTAAGATGCCCTACCATCATTATTCTAAATTAACGATTTACTGATATTAATTTGCCGTAATGCTTACCTGTTGAGGGATCCATAAAATGCGCTGGCTTAGTATCTTTATTTTTATGTGCTTTAACCCAACTACTGTTTACTCAGAATCCGCATTTGACGGTAGTGTGATGGTTCCGCAATTACACCCTTCAGGCTTCTCAAGAAACGGTGAAATACAGGGTATCGCTGTTGAAATAATTGAAGAAGTAAACAGAAGAGCGGGAGGAGACCGTCTTCATCTAAATCTCGTTCCATACAAAAGAGCTAAGAAAACTGTCCAAAAAGGTGGCGCTGTCATCATTTCCAATATGGCAAAAACACCTGACATCGAAGCCAATGTTGTTTGGTTATTCAAAGTGTATGAAGTAAATCGATTTTATGTAACCCGCAGTAATTTTCCAAAACTAGATCATTCACAGGCCAAATCTCTGAAATTGGTGGGTGTTTTGCAAAATTCATCATTAGAACACACACTTAAAAGTGAAGGCCACACCAATATTTCTGCCGTGAAAGACGAGCGTACAAATTTGCGAATGTTGCTCGCCGGTAGAATTGACGCATGGTACACCTCAAACATGCTTCTTGCGGGAGCACTAACGGACGAAGAATCAATATCTCGCGCAGACATTGAAATGGGTGACATTTTAGCTCCGAGTGTCCCAATTTATGCAGCAGCCTCTAAGGACGTCTCACCCGAGCTTCTTGAAAAATGGCGCTCGGCTTTTGCATCCATGGAAAAGGACGGAACGGTAAAAAAAATAAAGGCCAAATACTCTTTTTGAAGGCTACAATGATCTGGCAGTTACAGGTTTAATAAAATATAAGTCAGCGCGGCACCTGAAATCAGGCCGCAGGCAAACATCAATATTTGTCCAGCGTCTGATCCATTATTCCGGCGCCCTAGCCGCTTATCACTGCCATGTAGAAAATCATGTTCGTCATCAAGGCGACTTAACAAGCGATCAGTTTTGCTCACCACATCGGGAAGTTTTTTCAAGAATGTTAAGCCATCATTGACGACTTGGGCGGCTTTTGCCTCTGGCCCCATATTTTCGCGCATCCAAGCTTCAACTGTTGGATAAGCAACTTCCCAGAAGTTCACATCCCTGTTCAAACTTTGAGCCACACCTTCCGCCGTCACCATTGTTTTCTGTAGCAAGAGAAGCTGCGGCTGGGTTTCCATTTCGAAGGTTTCAGTAATTTGAAACAGCTGCACGAGCAATTTGCCGATCGAAATCTCACTCACTGGTTTGCCAAGAATGGGCTCCCCAATGGATCGACAAGCTTGCGTAAAGGCATCCAGTGATTTTTTAGGCGGAACATATCCAGCCTCGAAATGCACTTCTGCTGCTCGTCTGTAATCCCCCACCAAAAACGCATAGAGCATTTCTGCCATGAACAATCGCGTCTCGCGGTCCATGCGCCCCATAATCCCAAAATCCACAGCGATTAATCGACCATCTTCACCCACAAATAAATTGCCGTGATGCATGTCGGCATGGAAAAACCCGTCGCGGAGCACCTGAAACAAGAAGACACGAATGACGTTGGCCGAGATTTTCTCCATATCATGACCAGCATCCTTCAGTTCCTCAATCTTAGACAGGCTGATCCCTTCAACACGGCTTTGGGTCATAACCCGCTGCGCGGTTCGCTGCCAATCAATGGTGGGAACACCGAAATCTGGATCACCGGCAAAATTCTCGCCGATCTCCGCAGCCGCAGCTGCTTCTAGACGTAAATCCATTTCTAGCGAAACCGACTGCTCTAACACCTCAACAATTTGTTTGAGGCGAAGCCGTCTAAAGCTCGGCTGGAACCGATCAGCAAGATCAGAAATCCAGAAAAACAGGCGTAAGTCCCGCTCAAAAGCCTTCTCAATACCCGGACGAAGCACCTTAATGGCAACTTTCCGCATCACCGTCTGCACCGCATCCGGATCTTCATCGGTAGGGGCCGCGATAACGTCTTCAACTTCGGCAAAATGCACTTGCGCGATTGAGGCTGCGGCCACGGGTTCTGGGTCGAAATTTACAAATAGAGTCTCGATGGGGTGTTCAAGTTCCCGCTCAATAGTTGCTTTGGCTTCCTCAAACGAGAAAGGCGGCAATCTGTCCCGCAAGTTTCCAAGATCCTGAGCGATTTCCTCACCCAATAAATCAGCACGCACGGACAGAGCCTGCCCCAATTTTATAAAGCTGGGCCCCAGTTCTTGAAGGGCTTGCGCCAGACGCTCGCCTTTTCGTAAATCTTTTCGCGACGGCGCCCCGATGGCAAAAACCGGAAGGAAAAAACGCCCCATTTTGACGTAAAACGGTGCTCTTTCTAGATCGTCCAGCAAAAATAGAGCGTCGTAGCGCGCCAATGTGCGAACAACAAAAAGCAAACGGATAAAATTATTGAAGCCTCTGATCACGTGCGTCCCCTATATGCGCCAAGCCGAGTGAATTGCGGCAATTCCGCCGGATAATACACGGTATTTCACCTGCCCAAGGCCTGCATCATTGATCATTTTTTTGAATGTTTCCGGATCTGGGAATTTGCGGATACTTTCCGCCAAATATTGATAAGACGCTTTATCGTTCGCCACCATACCGCCAATATTGGGGAGGATGTTGAAGGAATAGAAATCGTAAAATTCCTTGAACCCCGGCATGGTTACCTTGCTAAATTCAAGGCACATAAAACGCCCGCCGGGCTTCAACACTCTTTTTGCTTCGCGCAGCGCCATTGGGATATCGGTGACATTTCGAATGCCAAAAGCAATGGTGTACGCATCCACAGATTTATCCGGAATGGGCAGTGACATGGCGTCCCCGTTGACCCATTGCAATCCGTGAAGGCGGCCCTGATCAATGGCGCGATCTTGCCCGACACTCAACATATTATGGTTGATATCAAGGACAGTAACTTTGCCATCACCCTTAACGCGGTCCATAAATTTGAACGAGATATCCCCGGTGCCACCAGCTACATCTAGAAGATGCTGGCCCGGACGCGGATTTAACCAATCCATCATCGCCGTTTTCCAGAGCCGATGAACACCCGCACTCATGAGATCATTCATAACGTCATAGTTTTCGGCAACGCTATCAAAAACGCCCCGTACAAGCCCAGCTTTCTCAGACGCTTGCACGTCTTTAAAACCAAAATGCGTAATGTCTTCGCCTGTATCTAGTTTGGTGTCTTGTTTGGTATCTGTAGGTGTGGCGTTGGATGTGTCTGGCGCGGCCATGGCGATCCCCAAATGGCTATTGCAAATGATATGTCATTGTTTTGCGTAAAATAACAGCATAGCGCAAGCATCAATTTACGTCTAATGTCTCGCCATGCCTGAATTACCTGAAGTTGAAACCGTTGCCAAAGGCCTAGAACAGGCGCTTCTTGGCCATAGCTTTTCGAAGATTACCTTGCGCCGCAAGGATCTGAGATTCCCGTTCCCTGATGCTTTTTCTGACATTATGTCCGGCAAAAAGATCACCCATGTGGGCCGCCGCGCCAAATATTTATTACTGACACTGGAAGACGGCACAGTGATGATTGGTCATCTTGGCATGTCAGGCAGTTTCCGCATTGATCGAAATCTGGACGTAACTCCTGAAAAGCATGATCATATGGTCATGCAAACATCCAACGGAATTACGGTCCGCTATCATGACCCGCGCCGGTTTGGCTTTATGTTGCTGACCACTGAAGCAGATATGGCAAATCACCCCCGCTTGAAGGATATTGGGCCCGAACCCCTTGGTAATGCATTTAACGGCCCGGTGCTTGCAAAAAACCTATCCGCCCGCAAAGGGCCTATTAAAACCGCCATCCTTGATCAGAAGGTTGTGGCCGGTGTGGGCAATATATATGCCTGCGAAGCGTTGTATCGCGCCTCAATTTCACCAACACGCATCGCCAACAGTATAAAGGGAAAACGCGCTGATCTGCTCGCCAACACCATCAAAGATGTTCTCAGTGAAGCCATTGAGGCGGGAGGGTCCACTTTGCGAAATTATAGCAATACAGATGGCGAACTTGGATATTTCCAACATAGATTTAAAGTTTACGGCCGCGAAGGCGAACCCTGTCCTTCTGAAAAACCCAATCACACCATAGAACGGATTGTGCAATCCGGCCGATCCACATTCCTCTGTTCCCAGTGCCAGAAATAATCCAAATACCGCCGCCTATTTATATAAAAGGCTAGCATCCCAGACAGCTGAACGATCCTTGCCGTTCATTAATCGAGGCGCGCCCAGATGATCTGCGTGGATGTATGCCAGATCTTCTCCGTCATTACTCACCAACTTAATGGCGTCTGCCACAACCGCTGGCAGGTCATCAATGACTTCAAACGCAATGGCATCCGCCGCCATCAAGCCATCAAGACTGTCATTGGAGAGGACAATCTTATGCCCCAATCCCGGCTCCATCACATATTCACCCAATGGCATCCAGGTGGAACCATTATACTGCTGATCGAAATACACATCCGACGTCCCCCCGCCATGATGAACGGTGTATTTAACCGATGCGACTCGGTTAAATATATCTCGCTGGCCGATCCTATAAGTTGATCAAATTTCAGAAAAATTCATTTAAGTTCAGATACTTAGTCAATTTTCTTCTGAATCAAATTCCAAAAAATAATCAAACTTGGAAACGTCGATATTGCAATCTAATCGTTTTTTGAAAAATTTAACTTGCTTTTCATAGATTGGATAACTGTCGTACATTGGGTTTTTTGGAGGAATTTCGAATAACAATTGCATTTCCTCCAATGCAATTGAGGGTAATTCTATTTCTCCTTCCAAGTTACATTTGGACTTATGGAAATATCTAATTATAAACGGCATAGTTCTACTTCTCCACCCTTCGGCCCTTAACTGCTGGTTTTGTTTGCCTGCCAGTTTTTGGATCAAATTCTCCTTTATGCTTACCTCGTTTACCATACTTTTCTACTTTACCATGTTGGCTATCCCACTCATATATATCACCTTTTTTGTCCTTCCATCTTTTGCGAAGCCCCCCTCCGCCTTGAACGGATGTTTTAGATGTATCTCTTTTCGCGTCTGGAAAAGCGTCCAAATCTTTAGGCGCAGGAAAGTATTTTCTGTCGCCACTATCAGGTACTTTACACTGCTTGGCATCCTCGTCGTCTTCAGCCTTTTCGTTCCATAGGTTGTTTAAACTATCGGCCAGACCTCCCAATAAGTCAGCCATTTTCTGCCCGCAATTTGTCCTTAAGCAATGTTCTCTAATTGCTTCGCCAACAATAACCGCCCCGCCAATTACAAGTACTCCAGTTGCTACAGCAGACTTACCTTCCGGATCCACGTAGTTCACCGGATTACCGCTCACGTAACCGTAGGTGTTGATACCGCCTGCGAGGCCGATGGGGTCGGATTGCAGATATCGGCCAGTGGTCGGGTCGTAGTCCGGCACGTAGTTGTAGTGGAGGCCGGTCTCAGATGACAGGCGCTGCCCCGGGAAACGATTGTCATTGGCGGCAGAGCCAATGATGCTGTCTTCTTCGCCAAACGGCAGGAAGCTGGCATCCCAGACAACCGAACGATCCTTGTCGGTCATCTTTTGCGGTGCGCCCAGATGATCTGAGTGGACGTAAGTGAGATCTTCTCCGTCATTACTCACCAATTTAATGGCATCGGCCACAAGCGCTGGTAGGTCATCGATGGCTCCATCCCCAACAACATCCATGTTAAGAGGCTTCCCCATTTAAACACTGGACAATCCAATTTTGACACAGATAATGGCGCCATAAAATCAGTTGTAGAACTGGTGTCAAATTGTTGTGAAAAAACTTGCAAGGCGGACAGAGGAATACCATTTCCCTCTCAACAGCTTTGCTGAATAACTGGAGCACGTCATGGCTTATAATAACATAATTGTGGAAACACACGACGCAGTGGGACTGATCCGTCTAAATCGCCCCAAAGCTTTAAACGCCCTTTGTCAGGAACTTACGGAAGAAATGGGCGACGCCCTTAAAAAATTCCAAGAAGACGATTCCATTGGCGCTGTGGTGCTTACGGGCTCTTCTAAAGCCTTTGCTGCTGGCGCTGATATTAAAGAGATGAAAGACCGCTCCTATATGGATGTCTATGAAGCTGACTTTATTACAGCCACTTGGGAAGAAGCGAGCCGTTTTCGCAAACCTATTATTGCGGCGGTTGCTGGTTTTGCCCTTGGCGGCGGCTGTGAGCTTGCCATGATGTGTGATTTCATAATTTGTGCTGATAACGCGAAATTTGGCCAACCTGAAATTACACTGGGCACCATACCAGGAGCGGGCGGCACACAACGCCTTACCCGTTTTGTTGGAAAATCAAAAGCAATGGACATGTGCCTAACAGGCCGCATGATGGGCGCAGAAGAAGCCGAACGTTCCGGTCTTGTGAGCCGAATTGTCCCGCTTGATGATCTTGAAGATGAGGCTATCAAGGCTGCGGCAACCATTGCCAAGCTGTCCCGTCCGGTTGTTATGATGTGCAAAGAAAGCGTCAATAAGGCCTATGAGACGACTTTGCGCGAGGGAATCATGTTCGAAAGACGCGTTTTTCATTCGACTTTTGCCACAGAAGATCAAAAAGAAGGCATGGCTGCGTTCGCAGAAAAGCGCTCTCCGGCCTTCAAAAACAGATAAATTTCACGGCATTTATGAAGAAAACCCCGTTTTTCTTAATAAAACCACTCAAAATGTCACTTTCTACCGCTTGAGATGGATTCTCCTGTTGACGGCGGAAAGATGGCTGGCTATAACCCGGCTTCCGAAATTCGAAGCTATATGTACAGGATTTGTCATGGCGCATCATAAATCAGCTCTTAAGCGCATCCGGCAGACAGAGACACGCACAGACCGTAACCGTGCACGTCGCAGCCGTATCCGCACTTTCATTAAGAAAGTAGAAACTGCTATTACTGCAGGCGAACAAACAGTCGCTAACGAAGCACTTCGTGTTGTTCAATCAGAACTTTCACGTGGCGTTACTAAAGGCATTTTGAAAGCCAACACTGTTGGTCGTAAAATCTCTCGTTTGAACGCTCGAGTAAAAGCTCTGTCTGTATAAATACAGGCACACTATTGAGAATCAAGTCGTAACCGGTTATCGGTCGCGGCTTTTTTTTCGCCCAAATGGTGCGTTTTTTAAGAGACAGTTTTCGCTAATTTTATCTATATATTTTGGCGATCCTTTGTTTTTATCCGCGAAATAGCTACATCTGGTAGGTCAAGAATTTCTTTGATCTATTCATAAGTTTATTTTCATAAAATGTTGAGTGTCTCCCTTGCATCTGTGGATAACTTGCGATTAAATTCCTCGCATTTGGGAGAACAAACAGACATTTGGTAGCAAGCGATCGGATGAATAACGTGGCTAAAACGTTATTCGGCTAGGGCTATATTTAGAACTTGCCGAACACTGACCGCACCATCCGCTATCATTTCCAGGTTTAAGAACTTCACCCGCATCGCATTGATTTTCAGTGCGGCGCCTGATGACTTCTTTGCATCTGGGTCCATTTGTTAAATTTTGATGCAAACAGGCAAAGGGCCCGTTTTTATGACGAACGTAGGAACAAATTCCAGCGATCTTGGTTATGCTGGTGATGTAACACCAACTCAAGCATGGCAAATGCTTGAAGACAATAAAAACGCGATCCTTGTTGACGTTCGAACAACTGCAGAATGGGCCTATGTGGGCCTTCCAGAGTTGTCCAGTCTTGGTAAATCCTGTCACACTATTTCTTGGGTTCTGTTTCCTGACATGTCACCAAACATGAACTTTCTTGCCGAACTGAAATCCATTCAAACTGACCCAACCGCTCCGGTATTGTTCCTCTGTCGCTCTGGCGTTCGCTCCATTGCAGCGGCTCTTGCCTCCACCGCGGCCGGCTTTGAAAATTCCTACAATATTCTTGAAGGCTTTGAAGGAAATCATGACGGACAGCGCCACCGCGGGTCTGTCGGCGGCTGGAAAACAGCTGGCTTGGATTGGGTGCAAAACTGATATGACAACTGGCGGCGCCCTTCCTATTCAAACTCCCCATTCAGATGCATGGAACAAGGTCCGTGAACGACTTCGTTCTGAATATGGGGAAGCCACATATAATTCGTGGCTCAAGAATATTGGGCTGGAAGCCATTTCAAACGGGCATGTCACCATGTCCCTGCCGACCAAGTTTTTGCGGGACTGGGTCATAAACAACTACGCCAATCGCATCAGGCAAATTTGGTGTCTTGAAGCCGACGACATTCAATCTATTGATATCCACGTTAAAGAAACCGGCGCGGCCGTGACTGACAGCAATGCGGGGCAAGCTCCGATGGAGATGACGGGTCAGAAAGTGCGCCCCATTAACGCAGACGCATCCCCTGACTCCGCCCGCAACTTGAAATCTCAATTGGACGTCCGCTTTACCTTTGATAATTTTGTCGTGGGTAAATCAAACGAACTGGCGCACGCTGCTGCCCGCCGGGTTGCCGAAGCAAGTGACAACATTCCGTTCAACCCACTTTATTTATATGGTGGTGTCGGCCTTGGTAAAACCCATCTGATGCACGCCATCGGCCATGCCATTGCGGATAATGCGCCGGATAAAAAGGTTCTATATCTTTCCGCCGAAAAATTCATGTTCCGTTTCATCAGTGCGCTTCGCTACAAAGACACCATGAGCTTCAAAGAGCAGTTCCGCTCTGTTGATGTGTTGATGATTGACGACGTACAATTTATTGCCGGAAAAGAATCCACTCAGGAAGAATTTTTCCACACCTTTAATGCGTTGGTTGATCAAAACCACCAGATCATTATCTCAGGTGACAGATCCCCAACCGACCTTGAAGGTATGGAAGAGCGTATGCGCTCTCGCCTGGGCTGGGGGTTGGTTGCAGATATTCATCCAACTGACTATGAATTGCGATTAGGCATTTTGCAGTCGAAAGTCGAACAAGCGGCTATTAACATCGATCCTCGCATTTTGGAATTTCTTGCCCATCGCATAACATCCAACGTGAGAGAGCTTGAAGGCGCCCTG
>CAJXWA010000122.1 GCA_913062525.1 uncultured Alphaproteobacteria bacterium
CATCGCGGTGCATCATTGGGATACCCTGAACACACGAGAGCATCCTATGAGGCTGCAGCTAAGATGGGTGCCGGTATTGTCGAATGTGACGTGACATTTACAAAAGACAAACAACTGGTTTGCCGGCATTCACAAAATGACCTGCATGCAACGACCAATATTGTCACAACAAATTTGGGTACGAAATGCACGACCCCATTTTCTCCTGCTGATGGAACTTCAAAAGCATCCGCAGAATGCAGAACAAGCGATCTGACATTTGAGGAATTCAAATCCCTGCGCGGAAAAATGGACGGCGCAAATAAGGATGCAACGACGTCCGCAGATTATCTAAACGGTATGCCCAAGTGGCGTACAAACCTTGCGACTGAACAGGGAGCTGAACTCCTCAGCCATGCGGAATCAATTAAACTGTTTAAATCATTGGGTGTTAAATTTACGCCGGAGCTAAAATCGCCAAAAGTCTCGATGCCTTATGAGGGGTTTAGCCAAGAAAACTATGCGCAAAAAATGCTGGATGAATATAAGGCTGCGGGCGTGTCTCCCAAAGATGTATGGGCCCAGTCGTTTGATCTGCGTGATATCCAATATTGGCTTAAAGCCGAGCCTGAATTTGCAAAACAAGCCGTGTACCTAGATGGCCGCTATAGAAATGGTATCGACCCGTCGAACCCAAGCAGCTTTTCCCCGTCTATGGCCGAATTAAAAGACTTAGGTCTTAATTACATCGCTCCGCCGCTATGGATGCTGGTTACTTTGAAGGATGATAAAATCGTGCCGTCCGCATACGCTATGGAGGCAAAGAAAGCGGGATTGAAGCTCATTACTTGGACGCTTGAGCGAAGTGGCCCGCTACAAAAAGGCGGTGGATGGTACTACAAATCTATAAAAGGCGCAGTCAAAACAGATGGTGCCATGTATGAGCTACTACATGTGTTGGCAAAAGATGTGGGGATTTCAGGTATCTTTTCCGACTGGCCAGCGACGACTACCTATTATGCCAATTGCATGGGTTTAAAATAAAATTGCACCAGATTGGGTAATTCAACTCACCCAATCTGGATCTTGAGCTGCTGTAATTTTGCCCGTTTTACAAGTTGGACAAGGCGCATCTCTCAAATACCATTTATCAACTGTGTCAACCGAACTGCATTTAGGGCATTTTGGTTTATCTTTGGTCTGGATCTCGAGCCAACCATGAAGGCAGCTCTTACACAGATACGATGCCCCATATCCTGAATTTTTCTCCTCAAACATCGCCTTCTCAGCGAGTGAGTTTAGTTTCTTCCAAGCGTTCTGCTCTCTAAAGAAATCGAATATTCGATCGTGATTATGATCATCACAGATTTCTATGCTGCCGTCCGCTTTTATTAAGTAGAACTGATCAGGACTGACCACATCAGAATAATCACAATCAGAACAAGTGAATTTATAGCCTACACCCATATTTTCCTCATTATTTCCCCGGCCAACGGTGTAGTTTCGTCTTATTTTTACCATCACTGACCTCAAGTATGATTTGACCACCAGTAATTTCGTATCTGATCGGCCAAAAAGATGTGTAGTATCGCAAAACTCCATCACCCTCGAGGCTCGGATCAATCAAATATATTTGTTCCCCATGTGCGCCTCTGGTCCATTTCACGGCCATAACTGGGTTTTCATATGCAGGTAGATCTATGACTTCAAGAGAGACAAACTTGTCTGTACCGAGCAACTCATGGGGTAACGAAAATAATTGCGTTCCCGTTTCCGAGTTGGTGACAGAAAGCGTGTCCATTTTCATGTCACTGCCATAAACCAAAATCTTCCATGGCACATTTACGATGTCGGCCGCATATTCTGAATAATATAAAACATTACTTTCATTCAAAATACGGAATTTTTCATCCAGCTCGCTCGCCACCGAAAGTGACATCGGAAACAAGAGAAGACTTCCAATAATAGAAGGCCATCTACGCATTATGATCTCTTAGAACAAAGAACAAGACTTGAACGTGTCCGTGCTGAACGCCAGTTTGCGTCACCGACTTGATTGCCAGATTTATCAATATTGACGTGCTTGTAGTAGGTTACATTCATTTTCTCCCAGTAAGTTTTACTTCCACAGCGACCGCCTTTTTTAACGTTCACGTATCGTTTTTCACTGGTCAAAATTACATTTGCTAAATCCGCGGAATTAAAACGGCCGGCGCTTAAATAACGCGGAGCAACAACCCATTCATCATGCCCTTTCGCCTTGTAACCCCAAAGTTTTCCATTTGTTTGCTGCTCAGGAGCTAGATTTAGTTTGGAAAGTCTCGCTTTTCGTTGATCGGAAGCATTGGCCAATTCCACATTTTTACGATCTAGCCAGTGCGTGTATTTTTTATTGTCTTTTTTAAAATTTTTGATGGATTTATTCAGTTGCGCGACTTGAGTATCCACCCATTGTGCCGTTTCGAGTTTTTCTGCTTCATATTCTTTTTTTAACGTAGGAACGAGATAGCGATCAGGAACGCCTTCTTTCAAATTTTCAAGTGAAACAATCAGTTTTTCTCGTACGTGATCAAGGGCATCCATATTACTTGCACGATCAAGCTGATTTTCCAAAATCTCAAATTCAAGTTTAATATCTTCAATTGGCAGTCCTGCATATTTTTTTATGACAGATAAATGCTTCCTTGCACCTTTCAACATATATTCAAGAGGTGCTTTATCTGATTTCTTGCGCAACCACCGTAGCGCCTCACCAAGCGTAACCTTCGCAGATACGTTATGCGCCCAGACGCTATACAGTTTTTTGTTTTTAAGAAAAGATTGTGCATCCTTCATTGACAAAAAACCGTTATTTCCAGGTCTCATCGCAAACTTTTCCCATGCTGGCGAACCGGAAGCATTAAATCCCCATTTCTTTCCTGGTTTTGAGGGTATGCCTGCATCAAAAATCACGTCAGCACTTGAGAGCCGACCTTGCCCTGAAAATTGAGAAAATCCGACCTTTACCTTAACATCATATAACCGAATGGTATCTTGAATTGATTTGGGCAAATCCTGGATGGGGAAGCTAGTTTTATAATTTTCAAAAGACGTCAGATTTTCACCTACGATCTCTGCACCGAAAGGAAACTCCCACCTTATGACCAAGTTCTTCACTGGCTCGTTCATAAGAGTAGACAGCCTCCATTTGGCATCAAATTCAAAAGGTACTGTCGCGTCATACAAGCTGATTGCTGTTCCTTTGTTATTTTTCTGCAAACCTTCAAACGCCAGTGCTGGCGTTGCCACCAGTAGAACGATAAGCACAGCAGCTATTTTGCGAAAATCCATGTTCTGGCCTCTTTTAAAAATTCGTCTTTACGGTCGTACGGTTTAAGAGCTGCATTTTGGAAACTATTCTGCCACTGCATCCAGCGTTCTTTGTCAGGTTTGCCCATGGTTTCAGCTGGTTTTCCATCATCGGCTCGGCCTATCAAAATGGTTTTCGTTCTCATTTCTCCGGGTAATAACGGTGGCTTAAACGTTATCTTCCGCCAATTTCCAGATTTAAACGGGTCCACCTCGAGCGTCATCAATTGCCCATTACTTCCGTTGACAACATCAAACATCAAATTCCAATGATCTTTTCGGTCAGCTTTTTCGCTCCAGCGGCTATTGAGTGTTTTAATCACTCGTCTAGTCATAGCCGCAGGCATTAGCTGCTTATCCCAGAGCGCTATTTTTTCTGTTCGCTCTTTTTTAGCGTCCAGATCTTTTTGCTGCACAATTTCCGCCGCCCTCATTTTCGCTTCTGTAAGTGCGGGATTTTCAATGGGAAAAATTGTCAATGTTAGTTTGTTTAAATCAGAAGCCTGAGGCGCCATAAAAAACACGAGAGCAAAAATCACTGCCGCGGGAACGTCAGAATAAAACGTGCTGCTGGCCCATAAGCAACAGAACAATCCGAGCATAAACGCTCCAAAAATCCAAATGGGTGTATTTGCATCGCCAAAAAAACGAGTACTTATTAGTCCTACAGTCCCACCGGTTACTATCA
This sequence comes from uncultured Alphaproteobacteria bacterium, assembly GCA_913062525.1. Taxonomy (GTDB): domain Bacteria; phylum Pseudomonadota; class Alphaproteobacteria; order Sneathiellales; family Sneathiellaceae; genus Sneathiella. The sequence continues at coordinate 4,016 of CAJXWA010000122.1, forward strand.
TAAACAGGATCTGACCAAGATAGCGGGAGAGCGATTGCTTTTCATTCACCACCTCAACTTCATCGTTCTCTTCTGTGAAAGCATCGGTATTTTCGGCGGCGGGCTCTTCATTGAAGCCCTCTTCAGCGCCTTGCCTTTGAAGCAGTTCCAGTTCTTCTTCATAACGCCACAGCGTTATTAATTTCTTTCGTTCAAACTCGATATTTTGGACCAGTGTCTCCACTGAACCGATGGCTTCTTCGAATGTCACGCGGTCAATAGTTTGATTTACACTCTGAACCACTACTGTGAGAAAAGTCCCGCCATCAAGGTCCAAGCTTTCCCCAACATGAGGAAGACGCCCTGAAATCCGGCATTTCAGGTGACTAACAACCCAAAATTTTCCGATCTTTGTGTTAATCAATAGAACGCGTGCACCAGGCCGGATATGATCACCCGCCTTAAAGACAACACTTTCAACAATTATATATCCAAATTCAGTGGGAGTGTGTTCGGAACTCAGTTTTATCAACGGCAAAATATACGTCTCGTTTGTTAAACAACTATAGACCGATTTTAGGCCTTAAGTTTGTGAATAAAAACAGGTTATTTGATATCTCAAAAAATTAAATGTGATTTTGTGAGTTCCTTAATAAATAGCTGCGACCTTAAGACGCGTACTAAAGTCATTGCTTTCATCTCGATTACCGCTAATATCCAGCAATAATTCTAAGTCAACATTTGGCATAATAAGTATTATTTACGCGAGGAAATATGTCTGAAGTCTCCGCCCGACCGATTGAGCAGGACGAAAAATTAGACGTTTGTAGCAATGCCGTTGATTTACCGTTGGCACCGCAGACCCTTAAAGGCGCTCTTAAAATAGTTCGCCCATATGCAAAAGCTAATGCAGCGATTGCAAGCTTCCAAGTTATTTCCACATCTCTTTTGTTCGCCGCTCTCATCGGTGTGATGCTTTATATTGGCGTTGAGCATTTATGGGCTACGCTTTTACTCGCGATCCCTGCAGGTTTAGTGTTACTTCGGATTTTCACACTTCAGCATGATTGCGGGCATGGCAGTTTATTTGGCTCTCGTGTTGCAAATAATTTTATCGGCAGCATTCTGGCCTTCGTAACACTGACCCCTTACCAGTATTGGCGGGCGGCACACGCCATTCACCACACAACAACTGGTAATTTGGACAAACGCGGTACTGGTGACATTGAAACCCTGACAATTCGTGAATATGCGGCATTGTCTCTCAAATCGAAAATTGGTTACCGTTTAATTCGCAATCCATTCTTTTTGTTTGGTTTGGGCAGTATTTTACATTTTGCTATTAAGCAGCGCTTACCAGTCCTCCTAAAGCGCATGAACAAAAAATATCTTCGCAGCGTCCACAAAACAAATCTTGCTTTGGTGCTCGTGGCGATCCCGATCTACTTCACTTACGGCATTGTGGATTTTCTGATCATTTACATACCGGTGGCTTGGTTTGCCGCCGCCATGGGCTTTTGGCTATTTTACGTTCAACATTCCTTTCACGACACCTATTGGAGCCGTGAAGAAGATTGGGATTACAGAAAGTCAGCTGTTGAGGGCAGTTCCCTCATTGATATGCCGCCCATTTTGAGATGGATATCAGCGGATATCGGAATTCACCATATTCATCACTTGTTACCGGCAATTCCAAATTATCAACTGCGGCCGTGCTACGAAGAAAATCCGAGCCTATGCAATCCTAAAAAACTTGGCTTCAAGGATATGTTCACCACGCTGAATATGTCCTTGTGGGATGAAGATACCAAGCAATTGGTTCCCTTCCGCAAAGCCCGCAAAATGGCGAGGATGTCAGCAGCAGCCCCAACGATTGTTGCAAAAGAACCCGCAGAATAGGCTGAGAGGCCTGTAGAAGGCCTCTCTCCATCAAATTTGCATCACAACCTTACGCGCTCTCTCGTTTGAGCCACGCAATAACTCTCTCAGTTGCCCACCGATCAGGCCCCCCTTTTTCTTGAACAACCCATATGGAGTTTGTCAGGGAAATTTCCAGATCCGCCACGGGCCGGATCAATAGCCCGTTATCAAGCGCATCTTTGGCAAGGACACCGCGCGCCAATGCGGCTCCTAGCCCCTGTTCCGCTGACCGCAAGACAAGGTCCGATGATGTGTATCGCGGCCCCACGCTTACATCCAGCGTCTCTGGACCATACGCATCTTTCCAAAGAGACCAAGATCCGTTTGGATCCCGGTCATGCAGAAGCCTCATGTTTGTAAGATCTGCAGTACTCACCGGCTCACCCATTTTTTGCCAATAAGACTTGCTCATCACCGGAAATAACACGTCGTCCATTAGCGGCGTACACCGAAGGTCAGGCCAAGGCCCCGTGCCCATACGAATGGCTATATCGCTTCTCTCGAAGCTCAAATCACTCAATCTTTGCTCCACAACAATGGATAACTCAATATTCGGGTTTTCTTCTTCAAACTTATGCAGACGTGGTAACAACCATCTTGATGCAAACGAGGGCGTTGTTTCCAGCGTCACCGAATTGGCGTTATGGGTTTCCTGAACTTTATTGAGAACTTGTTCCAGCTCGCTCATTGATTTCAAGATCGCGCGTCCGAGAGTTTCACCTTCCGATGTAAACTGTATTAGCCGTCCTCCTTCACGCTTCTCAATGAGCTGGACCTGTGTCCAACTTTCAAGTTCGCCAACAAATCGGCTAACAGAGGAATGCGCGACACCAAGCAAACGAGCCGCAGGGCGAATGCCACCAGTTTCATAAACGGCGGCGAATGCACGGAGCATATTTAGGGGAAGTTTCTTCATGGTCACTAAATTAGACCAAAAATATAAATTTTTGAACCATTAAGTTTGGATTTTATTTGGTACGTTCTGCCTTCAAACAAGGAGCTAATTAATATGGGCATGATCGTAAACGGAAAATGGCGACAAGAAATCGACACAGCTATTCAAAATGGTGAATTCGTTAGAAATACGAGTTGCTATGATAAACCAATCCCAAAATCTGTCATTGAAACTATATCTGCCGGAACAAATCGATACATTCTTACCGCATCAATGAGCTGCCCGTGGTCTCACAGAACCCTGCTTGCGCGTGCTGTCAAAAATGTAGAGCAACTTCTTCCCATTCATATTGCAGGGGGTCCGCGCATTCAAGGGTATGGTCTTCAAACCGAAGGCCCGCTAAATGAGGTGCGAGACACACCTCTCCGGCATGTGCACAAACTCTACTCACTTACTGACAAAACTTATACAGGTCGGTCAACGGTCCCCATACTATGGGATCAAAAAACACAGAAAATTATCAGCAATAGTTCTGCCAACATAATGCGGGCAATAGACTTAATTGAGGATAAAGTGGGAATTACGTTACTACCAAAGCCCTTTGGAACTCGTATAAACGATTTAAACCAGTTAATATTTAAAAACCTGTCAAACGCAGTTTATCGTGCAGGATTAGCCCAAAGGCAGCGCGCTTATGATGAAGCCGTCACCTCAGTCTTCGATACATTAGGCGTCCTAGAACACCGCTTAACAACACAGCGGTATCTGATGGGTGACTTTTTAAGTGAGAGCGACCTTCATCTATTTGCAACCCTTGTCCGGTTTGACGCGGTCTATAACACCCACTTTCGATGCACACGTCATAGATTGGTGGAGTATGATGCTTTATGGGCATACGCTCGCGATATTTTTCAGTGGAAAAACATTGCACAAACGGTTGATTTTACGGCAATTTTAGACGGATACTATTCCAATGATGGCGATCACAATTCTTTTAAAATTATTGCTGAATGTCCCCTCACCGATTGGAACGCAGCCCATCACCGGGACCTAATGGGACCGCAGCAATTGTGGTCACTTTCAGGCGGCCCGGTTCATTTGGATAATACCACGGCTAATTTATAAACAAAAAACGGTCCGGAATTATTTTCCGAACCGTTTAAAATCAGCTCCCTACAGGGTGTTTACGGTTTAGCCTGCACCACACCTCGGCGTAATTGGTCCCGTTCAATGGATTCAAACAAAGCCTTGAAATTACCTTCCCCAAAGCCTTCTTCTTTTTTCCGCTGAATAAATTCAAAGAAAACAGGGCCAACTTGTGCATCGGAGAAAATCTGAAGCAATAAACGATGATCCCCCTCTGTCGTCGATCCATCAAGTAAAATACCACGTGATTGGAGTGCTTCAATATTTTCGCCATGATTAGGCAAGCGCTCCTCCAGCATTTCATAATAGGTCTCAGGTGGCGCAGACATAAAGGGAACGCCTTTTGATTTCAGCAAGTCCCAGCCCGCGATTAGGTCGTCACAAGCAAGCGCAACATGTTGAATTCCTTCGCCGTTATAAGCCATAAGGAATTCCTCGATTTGGCCGATACCTTGAGATGCTTCTTCATTTAGGGGAATCCTGATTTTGCCGTCTGGTGACGTCATCGCTTTGGATGTCAGGCCCGTATATTCGCCTTTAATGTCGAAAAACCGGATCTCCCTAAATCCAAATATACGTTCGTAGAATTCAGCCCAATGCGCCATCCGACCTCGGTAAACATTATGCGTCAGATGGTCAATGTACTTAAAACCACACCCAACAGGGTTACGGTCTACACCTTCAATAAAATTGAAATCAATGTCATAGATGGATTTGTCCTCACCGTACCGGTCGATCAAATACAACGGGGCGCCGCCGATACCTTTAATGGCTGGCAATCGCAATTCCATCGGACCAGTGGGAATGTCTACAGGCTGCGCACCTTTTTCCAGCGCGCGTGTATAGGCTTTCTGAGCGTCCTTAACTCTAAACGCCATGCCGCATGCCGATGGTCCGTGCTCATCGGCAAAATAGGCCGCGCGACTATTCTTTTCATTGTTAATAATAAAGTTAATCTCGCCCTGCCGATAAAGCTCGACGTCTTTTGATCGATGAACCGCAACTTTGGTAAAGCCCATTTTTTCAAATAATGGCTCCAAAAACCCAGATGTCGGGGATGCCCACTCGACAAATTCAAAGCCATCTAGCCCCATAGGATTTTCAAATAAATCAGTCATAGTTCTCTCCGTTTTTTGAATATAAATAGTGTATTAGAAATCAAAAAACGACGGCGGCGCCCCGGAAATACCGCGAACAGTTTTCCCTAAAATTGCGCCAACGACGAGTGGCTGACAGGTATTATATGACATTACATCACGCCCGTTAAAATCAATGATAATGCCGGTATGGCTATTAGTAATATAAGGCGGACGATATCAGCAATCCAGAAAGGGATTACACCTCTGAAAATAGTTTTCAGCGGAACGTCAGGTAACACACTCCGAAGAACGAACACATTAAGTCCCACAGGCGGTGATATAAGACTGATTTCAGTCACCACCACAACAATGACAGCAAACCAGATGAGTATGGCCTCAGGGTTCGCAAGGGCCTCTACACCAAAGTCCAGCTCCATGACTAGCGGATAGAAAACGGGGACCGTTAGCAAGATCATCGATAGACTCTCAAGAACACATCCCAGGACAATATAGATCAGGACAATTCCGAAAATAACTACAAATGCGTTTAGCTCCAGATCAAAAACCATATCCGCCAAAGCCGCAGGCAGGCCCGCATAATTTATGAAATTTGAGAATATTTCTGCGCCAATAATAATAGCAAAAATCATCGCAGTCGTTCGGGCGCTCTCAAGGCCAGCCTTATAAAACTGCTCTTTCTTCGCGTCTCCCATAAACAGCGCAATAATGAACGCGGTGGCGGCCCCAACAGCCGCAGCCTCTGTTGGTGTAAAAAACCCTCCGTAAATTCCGGCCATGATAATCACAAACAAACCAATGACAGCACTCACACCCACGCGCTCTTTTTGGCTAAAGGGCTCTTTATTGTCGGCTTGCGGGGCAAGGCTTGGGTTAATACGAGTGACGATCCGGATCGCCGCAATGTATAGAATGATACCGAGAATACCCGGTATAATTCCTGCTATAAACAACAAGCCAATATCTGACTCTGTTAGTAGCCCATACACAATCATAATCACACTGGGCGGGATCAAAATACCAAGCGTTCCGCCTGCAGCAATTGACCCTGTGGCAAGGCTATCGGCATACCCAAATTTTCGCATCGATGGCATCGCCACCTTTGACATGGTTGCCGCTGTTGCAAGGGAGGATCCGCACACAGCACTAAATCCGCCGCACGCAACGATGGACGCCATAGCAAGGCCACCTCGGTATCGGCCAAGCATATGGTTTGCAGCGGCATACAAGGCGTGACTGACACCAGAGATCGTCAACAAGTTGCCCATAAGAATAAACAATGGAATAACAGATAGGGTGTAGGAAAGACCTTTATCAAAACCGATGGTTCCGACCATAGACCACGCGGCATTCCAGTCGCGCATAAGGGCAAACCCAACGGCGCCAACAAGGGCCATAGCAAATGCGATGGGAACCCTTGCAAAGATCAAAAACAGGACGACACCAAAACCAATTAACGATTCAATCACGCCCTTATTCCTTTGGT
>CAJXWA010000123.1 GCA_913062525.1 uncultured Alphaproteobacteria bacterium
TCTGTGGCACTTTCCCTAGGGTCGCCCCCGCCGGCCATTAACCGGCACCGTATTTCCGTGGAGCCCGGACTTTCCTCCCCGCACTAAAAGTGCGCAGCAGTCATCCAGCCATCTGGTGCTCACTGATTACGCGGTTGCGCTCAATTGGTCAAGCCTTCGACCTGCTTTCGAAGACTGGCTGCACATTTTCGGGTTTCCGTGTCTGCTTCGCCTGAAATCTCACCTTGCCGCCAGTGTCGCTGAAATGCAGCGATCACTAACTCAGGCTCGGTGATATCATATCCAATAAATGCCAAGTTCGCGAAAAACGAGTCCTCGCTCCCAGGCTCGTCCAAATCATCGACCGGCCATAGCCCAACACCGTTCTTTGATAGCATTTCCCAGTCGAACAACTCCCCCGGATCAACTTTTCGGCCGGGCGCTAAATCTGAATGCCCGATGACATTAACAGGTGATATTTCGTACTGCTGTACAAGTTTTTGAGAGAGCCAAAGAACCGAACTCATTTGCTTTTCTGGAAACGGACGATATCCAAATTCATGACCAGGATTCACAATTTCAATCCCGATGGACCCTGAATTAATATCGTTCATACCCCGCCAACTTCCGGTACCTGCATGCCAGGCACGCATATTTTCTTCAACCATTTGATGGATACGTCCGTCTTCTTCAACGAGATAATGAGCGCTTACCTCAGCCTCGGGTGTACACAACCGCGTTAAGGCTGCTGTTGCGCTTTGCATTCCAGTATAATGCATAACAAGAACAGTTGGTTTTGCTCCCCCTCTCCTCTCATTAAAATTCGGAGACGGAAATGATTGAATGAGGGGCATATTTGTCATCGACTAGATCTCTCCTACAGTCCACGTTGCTTAGAAACCACATCATACGCTGCATTTATTTTTGCAACTTTGTCGTTAGCCAGTTGAACAAACTCCTGAGGCAATCCTTCTGCCATTACTTTGTCCGGATGATTTTCCCGTATTAATTTATGGTACGCTTTTTTCAAATCTTCATTTGATATATCACCAGAAACACCCAGAATTTGATAAGGATCACGGGCTTCTTCACCAGAATGATAACTGCGAATACGATCATACGTTTGATCGTTAAAGCCAAATATACTCGCAATGTTCCTCAAATATGTATCTTCGTCTGGATGTAGGACACCGTCAGCCATAGCGATTGAGAACAAACTATGAAGTAAATCTTCCATAATTTGTGGACTGCTTTTAAACATCCGAGCAACTTGCCGTGCGTACCCCTCATAGCCCGCTGTATTTTGGCGAGCCCTGTCGAAGACTTTAGCAAAATTAGCTTCCTCCTCTTTTGGAATACCAAACACGCGCTTAAATGCGTCGACTTCGTCACGTGTCACTACGCCATCGGCTTTGGCAAGTTTGGCACCAAGCGCAACCACAGCAATGGTAAAAGCGACTTGCTTGACCCCCGTGCTCGCGGCTTCGTCATTACTGTGATCGTCGTTGTCGCGATATTTATCGACCACATGCCCAGCCACACTACCAAGCAGTGCTCCGAGCGGACCGCCCAGCAATAAGCCAGCTGCTCCGCCCAGAATTTTCCCCCAAATCGCCATACAGTTTCTTTCCAAAGAATAAGCTCACCCAACTATATCAGCGCCACTAATAAACGGCTAGTCGGTTGAGTTGTGATAATGTTTGCGTTCTTCACCAATTTTGGAGTAATTCTAAACAACTGGCGTAAATTGACTCTGTAGACTCTGTGTCTTAAAAATGTTGCCCCTAATATCGAACAACTATTCTTTGGCTCTCGCCTTACTAATTGAATCCTACACCATATCGATTACCAAGAAGTACTTAAACATGCATTCCCCTAAATGGCAAAACCCCGAAACTCTCCTTATGGTCACCGCAGCGGCTTGGGGCGCTGGCTTTGCAACATGGCTTGCACTGCTCAATAATTTTGCTGTGGATGTCATTAGTTTTACGGGTGTTGAAATTGGCATACTTCAGTCACTTCGCGAAGTTCCCGGTCTGTTGGCCTTTACGGTTATCTTTGTTTTACTTCTTGTTGCTGAGCAACGGTTGTTGATGATTTCTCTCCTTGTCTTTGGTATTGGCGTCGCAATTACGGGTGTATTTCCCTCTGAAATCGGGTTTTATTTAACGACGATATTAATGTCTGTGGGCTTCCATTACCACGAGACTTTACGCCAATCGCTGACGTTACAACTTGTGTCTAAAGAAAGAACTCCGTTGGTTATGGGGCGCCAGATCTCGGCTCAAGCCTTTGCATCATTGGTAGTATACGGATTGATTTTTCTCGGCACAAAATATGCTAATGTTGAATTTGCAACCATGTACGCCTTGGGTGGTTCTGTCTCTATTTTCGCTGCATTGGTCTGCTGGAAAGCATTTCCTAAATTTGACGTCCATGTTGTACAAACCAAAAAAATCGTTCTTCGAAAACGCTATTGGTTATACTACTTCTTAACGTTTATGTCCGGCGCGCGCCGTCAAATCTTCATGGTTTTCGCGGGTTTCATGATGGTCGAGAAATTCGGCTTTGACATCCCAACAATCACATCTCTTTATTTACTAAATCACGCCATAAATATCTTCCTTGCCCCCAAGATTGGTAAACTCATTGCTCATTGGGGAGAACGAAAAGCTCTCATTTTTGAATATGTCGGACTTATTTTTGTTTTCACAGGATACGCCATTGTCGAAAATGCGAACATAGCGGCTTCTCTGTATGTGATCGATCATCTATTTTTTGCCTTCGCAATCGGCATTAAAAGCTATTTCCAAAAAATAGCTGATCCTAAAGACATGGCTGCAACGGCAAGCGTAAGCTTCACCATCAATCATATTGCTGCTGTGGTCATCCCGGTTCTATTTGGTATTTTATGGCTAACCTCACCTGCAAGTGTGTTCTTTGCAGGTGCAGCAATGTCAGCGTTGTCCTTGTTAGCGTCTTTCAACATTCCGTTAGCACCGAAGCCCGGAAATGAAACCGTTAAGGGTCCGCGTTTCCCAGAAGAAGAAGCCCTTATACAACAGTCGAACTAATATCTGGGAAGCTGCCTATTTGTCCTCGTCATCAAACAGGATACGATTGGCGGCTCCCTCAAGATCCTCATACTGCCCAGACTTCAAGCTCCAAATAAACGCAGCAAGGCCGAGGCCGCCAAGAAATAGGGCGATGGGGATCAAATATATCAAGACGGTCATGATTTTTCCTCCCGTTGTACGGCGTTCAATCGCATAGAATTTGCACAGACGATCAGTGAAGATGATGACATAGCAATGGCCGCGAACAACGGCGTTACAAAGCCAAACACCGCAAGCGGTACAGCAATGGCGTTATAGGCAAAAGCTAGACTGAAATTCTGCACCACAAGTCGGTGTGACATCCGTGCCACTCGAACAGCTTCTAGAACAGCAAGTAGGCTGCGCCCCTGGAAGATGAAATCAGCCGCCGTTTGACTAACATCAGACGCTGTCGAAGGTGACATAGACACATGGGCTGTGGCAAGCGCAGGCGCATCATTTAATCCGTCCCCGACCATAAGCACTTTTTTCCCCGCTTCTTTTAGCTCTTCAAGACGCCGGACTTTATCTTCGGGTGTCACGCTTGCTCGCCATTGGCTAATACCAGCATCAGATGCAATCATCTGCACAACGGCCCCTCGATCACCTGAGAGTAACTCAATCTCAATCCCAAGCTTTCGCAATGAAGAAATAGTCTCCGCGACCTCTGGCCGTAAGCAGTCTTCAAATAAAAATTGGACAGGTTTCTCGCCGTCAACATCGAGCCATAATTCTGGTAGATTATCACTTCCGTTAGCATCGTCTCGGACTTCACACCAAATCCGGCTTCCAAGACGAACACGTTTGCCATCAAGCATCGTAGATAGCCCTCGCCCCGGATGCTCTTGCACGTCAGCCAAATCAAAGGTATTGCTTCCCCTGCGCGCCACGGCTTGCGCTAAGGGATGTCGGCTTTCTTTGGCAATAGAAGCTGCAAGATTTAGTGATTTTTCAGGAATATCAGCCCGATTTACAAGATCCAGGCGGCCTTCAGTCAGTGTTCCCGTTTTATCGAAAACAACCGTGTCAATTTGGGCTAATCTTTCAAGACCGTCTGCCGCTTTTACCAATATACCCCGCAACAATAAACGGCCACTTGCCACCACTTGAACAACAGGAACGGCCAGACCGAGCGCACAGGGGCAGGTAACAATCAAAACAGCAACGGCTTGTAGCAACGACACTTGCCATTCGAAACCCGCTACCCACCAACCCCCAAATGTCAGGGCGGCAAGGATATGAACTACGGGTGCATAATATTCAGCAATTCGATCGGCAATGCGAACGTATTTTGCACGCCCCTGCTCTGCATTTTCCATCAAGCGGACGATATCGCCCAACAAAGTATTATCGCCGGTCTTGGTTGCGCGCACTTGCACAGGAGAGGACAAATTAAGTGTGCCTGCAAAAACGGAAGTCTCAACGGCGGCATCGATCGGAAGGCTCTCCCCAGTAACTAAGCTGTTATCGACTGTCGTAAACCCTTTTTGAATTTGGCCGTCAACTGGGAAGCGGTCCCCAACAGCCACATGAACTATTGTCCCAACGGTTACTGTATCTACAGGTACTGATTTGTGAGAACCATCAGGTTCAATAATCGTTGCTGCAACAGCCTTTAACAACAAAAGCCTTTCCGCTGCGGATCTTGCTTTTGTGCGCGCCCGATTATCCAAATACCGCCCAATTAACAGGAAGAATAAAAGAGTTACGGCTGCATCAAAATACGCGTGTTCACCGCTTTGAATTGTCTCAGACAAACTTATTCCAACGGCAAGGATAACCGCCAATGAAATCGGAACATCCATGTTTAAGCGCCCTGCCTTCAGTGCACCAAGGGCAGATTTAAAAAACACTTGCCCAGAGTAGGCAACGGCGGGCATTGCGATAAGCGCCGATATCCAATGTAAGAAATCACGGGTAGACGGTCCCATGTCATTTGAGAAAAGGCCAGCCCAAACGGACACAGATAAAAGCATAACATTGGCGGCAGCAAATCCAGCGACACCCATTGCTTTAAGCAGCCGTCTATCTGCCTCTTCCGTTGCTGTTTTCATGAGGGAGGGGTCGAACGGTGTCAGAGCGTATCCCAAATCAATGATAGGCTTCACTAGATCAGCAGCGTCTGACTTAACTTCATCCCAACGGACCAATAACCGCCGCGTTGAAAAATTGACCCGAGCTTCAAAGACGGCTGGGTTGCTCGTCAGTGTTTTCTCTATTGTCCGGATGCAATTGGCGCAATGCATATTTTCAACCAACATATGCAGGAGCGCATTTCCATCTTCATCTTGTGAGACAAATGCTGTTGGGTCTGCGGATAGGAAATTTTGGAAATCAGCGGCAGGTGTATTGGAATACGCAAACGCCACAGCCCCGCCGGAGCAGCAGTTACCGCCCACATCACGGTGAGCGTTCGCCATAGTAATCTCTGCGGATTGAACTACTTCACCCATATGCGTTTTTCCACGCGGTATGGCACGTCATAGCCACCGCCAACTACGGTAATATAAAGATCCCATTGCCCTGCAGATGCCAATGCGATTGTCGTTGCATAGCTTCCTGCGTTTGGTATCAGTATTGCTTCGATATCCTGTCCGACTTTTGTTGGATGTCGAAAAACTGCTGTCACTTTTTCAGCAACAATCGGTTGCCCGCCTTGAGTGCTCAAGGCAAATTTCACAATTGTCTTATCTGCGGGACCTTCAACGCCCAAACTAATAGACCAGTTTCTGCTCTGTTGGGCTTCCATGGCCTCAATGGCTTGATTGTAATTGATCCCTTTGTTGTAGGGATCATCTTGCGACAAACCAGAAAAGCTTGTCAGGGCGAAGTAGACCAGCACAAGGTTGACCGAGACCATCACTCCAAAAAAACTCAACAGCATATAAAGAACATGCCGACCTTCTAGTTTTTTCTCCAATACAGTCTCCATCAGTTTGGCCCTTTCAATGTCGTCGTTTGCTCTTCAACAAGACTACTAACAAGGTCTTTTACAATGATTTTAATGTCAGTACTGCCACCTTCAATCGCTTTTGGAGGGGCGGTTACAAACAATTTAAAGCTCGACAGTGCGTCCCCTGGAACAGGGACGATAAGATCCGACATTTGTGCACCTTCGCTTTGCAACCAGCTTCTTGAACCATCGATGCCTTCAACCGTTATCTGATACCGCCTTGTTTCGTGGATTTTATTCAAAATCTTCACGGTATAGCCGTTACGGATCATACCATCGGCCAGTTTTACATAAAGCGGATTACGATCCCGGATTACATTCACGTCTAGTATGGATCGATTTAACAACGTCACCAGCATAATTGAGCCAACAATTGTTAGCAAAACACCATAAGCAATTGTCCGTGGTCGGATGAAACGAACTTCTAACTTTTTAATGGGGGACGGATCTTCACGGCCCGCATAGGTGTCGTAGCTGATCAAGCCTTTCGGAAGACCAATTTTTTCCATAACTTCATCGCAAGCATCAATACAAAGTGCACATGTAATGCACTCTAACTGACTGCCATCGCGGATATCGATACCCATTGGACAAACAGCTACACACTGATTGCAGTCGATACAATGTCCCCGGTCATCCCAGCTATCTGCTTTTTTATGGGGACCTCGTGGCTCTCCCCGTGCACCGTGATAAGTAACCGAAAGAGATTCCTCGTCGATCATCGCACCCTGAATACGCGGCCAAGGACACATGTATGTGCAAACTTGCTCCCGCATGAGGCCACCAAAAACATATGTGGTGGTGGTCAAAATCGCGATTGTTGAATAAGCGACAGTTCCGGCTTCACCAGTAAATACTTCTACAAGAAATGTGGGAGCATCGGCGAAATAGAAGACCCAAGCTCCTCCCGTCAGCAATCCAATAACAATCCATAGAGAATGCTTGATAATGCGTTTGAATAATTTGGAGACACTCATGCCAGCTTTATCAAGCTTCAACCGAGCATTTCGATCACCTTCAATGGCCCGTTCAACAAATATGAACAAGTCTGTCCAAACGGTTTGGGGGCAAGAATATCCACACCAGGCTCGGCCGAACAGCGACGTAACAAGAAAAAGAGCCAGTGCGGAGACAATCAAGATCCCCGTAATATAGTAAACTTCTTGCGGCCAGAGCTCGATGAAGAAGAAATAAAACCTGTTATGGGCAAAATCAATAAGAACCGCTTGATCTGGGGCTCCAAGCCCACGATCCCAGCGGATCCAAGGAGTCACATAGTAGATCGCCAAGGTAATGCCCATGATGATCCACTTCAGTTTTCGGAAATCACCAGTAGCTCTTTTTGGTTGAATTTTTTTTCGTTTAGCAAAAAGGGCTCTATTTTCCTTTTTATTGACAGGATGGACGTCAATTTTTTCTATGGGGGAATTCACCACTTTTTCGCTCCAGAGCGAGTGCACCACTCTAGTGGCGCACTCATATTTCTAGCATCAAACAACTAAATATTACCAAGGCCGGTGTTACTGACCACCGCCCAAGGAATGGATATAAAGACTGATCTGACGAACAACTGTGTCATCTAGGCGGTCAGTCCATGACGGCATAACATTGGCTCGGCCGTTGGAAATGGTTTTAACGATCGTATCTTTGTCACCGCCGTAGAACCAAATGGCATCTTTCAGATTTGGCGCACCCAGTTCTGTAGATCCTGTCGCATCGTCCCCGTGGCAAGCCGTACATTCTTCGGCAAACACTTCCTTGCCGCGTTCAGCTGCTTTTGTATCTCGACCATCTTGTGACAACGACAAGACATATTCCGCCACGTCACGAACCTGATCTTTTTCTAAGATCTCATCACGAATAAATGCTGGCATTTCACCAGTACGCGTTTCGTCGTGATCCGAGCGAATGCCATATTTCACAGTTTGGTAGATATCGTCGATACTGCCACCCCAAAGCCATTCATCATCATTCAGGTTTGGAAAACCCGCAGAACCTTGTGCACCAGATCCATGACACTGGGAACAATTCACCGCGTAGTTAGACCGGCCGCCAGATAGAGCAAACTGATAAAGTTCAGCATTCGCTTTCACCTCGCCAAGTTCTGCATCCCCAAGTGCCTTAATTAGATGGGCACGCCCAGCTTCAACTTCAGACATTTCAGCATGGAATTCGGCACGAGAAGAGTAGCCAATAACACCTTTAGTATAGTCGCTTACAAGCGGCCAAGCAGGCATAACAATCCAGTAGCCAATTGCCCAAACAATGCTGATATACCAACTCCAAAGCCACCACCGTGGCATGGGTGTATCCAACTCTTTGATACCGTCCCATTCATGCCCAGTTGTATCCGTGCCGGAGACTTCATCTTTTTCCACTTCGGACATTATTCTTTCTCCTCAAGCGGGATTTTTGCGGCGGCATCGAACTTTTCTTTGTTCTTCGGCCAAAGTGCATAAATCAAAACTATTACAAACAATCCAAACAAATACAGCAGGCCGTAGGTTTGGGCGAAATAGGAAGCGTCTTGATATGTAATATCCATTTTATCCTCCTATCGTCTGTTTTTTTCAGGATCGTACGATGTGAAATCAACAAGTGTTCCCAACATCTGCAAATACGAAATAAGCGCATCTAGCTCGGACACCATTTTGGGATTACCGTCAAAATCACGAACTTGAGCCTTTGGATAGCGGGCAAGTAACTCGTCCACTTCATCTGCATCAGGATCAACTTGCGTCATCATATCCTGCTTGGCTTTTGCGATCATTTCATCGCTGTAGGGAACACCTACGCGGCGATTAGCGATCAGATCCGCTGAGATATCGGGAACATCAAGCTCTGTTCTTGCCAAAAATGAATATGGCGGCATAACAGAT
The DNA here is from genome assembly GCA_913062525.1 of uncultured Alphaproteobacteria bacterium. Taxonomy (GTDB): domain Bacteria; phylum Pseudomonadota; class Alphaproteobacteria; order Sneathiellales; family Sneathiellaceae; genus Sneathiella. The sequence continues at coordinate 8,907 of CAJXWA010000123.1, forward strand.
TCAGGAACAACATCCTGTGGTCTGCGCATATGGGTGACATGCCATTCATCGGAATAACGTCCCCCAACGCGGGCAAGATCTGGTCCCGTCCGTTTTGATCCCCACTGGAAGGGATGGTCATACATACTTTCGGCTGCCAAACTATAGTGGCCATAGCGTTCCGCCTCATCCCGAAGCGGACGGATCATTTGGCTGTGACAGTTATAGCAACCCTCTCGAATGTAGATATTCCGCCCCGCCAGCTCTAGTGGGCTATAGGGGCGCATGCCTTTTACTTTTTCAATCGTACTCTCGAGATAAAACAGAGGTGCAATTTCAATAATCCCGCCGATGGAGACAACAACTAATGTTAGGATCAACAGAAGTACGGAGTTTTTCTCAATTACTTTATGACTAAACATTTCAGGCCCTCCCTGCGACATATTCAGGATTTATCACAAGTTTTCCAACCTCATCGGCCTTAACATCGCCGCGGATAGTCCGCCACATGTTGTAAGCCATAATCAATGCACCGATCAGGAAGAGTATACCGCCGAACGCGCGGATGCCATAGAACGGATGCATCGCTTCAACGGTTTCACTGAAGGAATATTCAAGGAAGCCAAAGGCGTCATAAGCGCGCCACATCAAGCCTTGCAAAATTCCGGAAACCCACATTGAAGTGATGTAAAGCAAGATCCCAATTGTTGAGATCCAGAAATGCAGAGAAATCAACTTGTCTGAATACATTGTTTTGCGGTTCCAAAGAACTGGTACCAAGAAATACAATGCACCAAAACTGACATAGGCAACCCAACCAAGCGCACCAGAATGCACATGACCAATTGTCCAATCTGTATAATGACTAAGAGCGTTTACCGGTTTGATCGACATAAGCGGTCCTTCAAAGGTGCTCATGCCATAGAACGCAACGGATGTAACAAGGAAGCGAATAACAGGATCAGTACGCAGCTTATCCCATGCTCCTGACAACGTCATCAATCCGTTGATCATACCGCCCCAAGAGGGCATCCAAAGCATAATGGAGAACGTAATACCCAATGTCTGCGACCAATCAGGAAGCGCCGTATAAAGAAGGTGATGCGGGCCAGCCCAAATATACAAGAAGATAATTGCCCAGAAATGAATGATCGACAAACGATAGGAATACACAGGGCGGTTCGCACGTTTAGGAATGAAATAATACATCAACGCAAGGAAACCAGCGGTTAGGAAGAAGCCAACTGCGTTATGGCCGTACCACCACTGAGTCAGCGCACTCTGTACACCTGCGAACAAGGAATAACTTTTCACACCTGTGATGCTAACCGGCATCGCCAAGGAGTTCACAACGTGAAGCATGGCAACAGTAACGATAAACGCAAGATAGAACCAGTTGGCCACATAAATGTGTTTTTCTTCGCGTTTCCACAGTGTTACCAAGAACACAAAAAGATAAACAACCCAAACCACTGTGAGCCAAATATCTACATACCACTCAGGTTCAGCGTATTCTTTCGATTGGGTAATACCCAATACATAGCCTGTTGCGGCCAACACAATAAACAACTGATAGCCCCAGAAGACGAACCAAGGTGCCATGTTCCCTGCAAGGCGTGCCCGGCAGGTTCTCTGAACCACATGGAAA
>CAJXWA010000124.1 GCA_913062525.1 uncultured Alphaproteobacteria bacterium
CTATGCTGCATCAAAAGGCGGTATTGTCGGTATGACGTTGCCCATCGCCCGTGACTTATCGAACGTTGGTGTTCGGGTCATGACAATTGCACCGGGTTTGTTTAAAACACCGCTGTTGCTTGGATTGCCGCAAGATGTACAAGATAGCCTAGGGGCCACTGTTCCTTTCCCAAGCCGTTTGGGTGAGCCTTCAGAATATGCCAGCCTTGTACAGCATATCTGCGAAAACCAAATGCTAAATGGCGAAGTGATCCGTCTTGATGGCGCTATTCGTATGGCCCCACGCTAGACACATGACTTGGGCGGCTCTTAGGAGCTGCCCACTTTATCCATGAAGGCGGCAAGACTGAAATCTTTCTCGCTTATACCGTTCGCATCATGGGTGCAAAGGGTGACATCAACCCGGTTATAAACATTAAACCATTCTGGATGATGATCCATTTTTTCAGCTTTCATGGCAACGCAGGTCATAAAGGCAAATGCCTGATTGAACGTTTTGAATTTAAAAGTCTTCTCGATGGCTTCTTTATCGCCTGCAAGTTGCCATCCATCCAATGTGTTCAGATGTTCTGAGACTTCTTCCAACGTCATTTTTTTCGTCATTTCTTAAACGCCTCCCTCTGCTATAGTTGATATATGTGATTTACAATAATTCTGTCCAGTGGTGAGTAGGTTATTATGATTAATGTCTTATTTGTCTGCATGGGGAATATTTGCCGTTCTCCAACGGCGGAAATAATCTTTCTGGGTCAGGTGAGAGATGCCGGGCTGGAGACTGAAATATCCATCGATAGTGCAGGAACCGGTGGCTGGCACGAGGGAAACCCGCCGGATGACCGGGCCATAAGCCTTGGTAACTTGATGGGTTTTGATATGAGCCACTTGCGGGCACGCCAAATTCAAAAATTGGATTTCAGCAAATTCGATTACATCCTTGCAATGGACAAAAGTAACCTATACGACCTGAGGGAAATGAGGCCGGACAGCTTTCAAGGTCATCTGTCGTTACTGCTGGATTTTGGAGATGGGGAAATCCGTGAGGTACCCGATCCCTATTATGGTGACCGGTCAGATTATGACCGAGTGTTCGAACTGGTGGAACCGGCAGCAAAAGGTCTTTTGACGCATATCAAAAGCAAATACAAAATCTAAATTTCAGGCGATAAAAATGAGCAAAGTTAGCGAAGACAGCCGTAACTGGTGGCATGAAGAAACCGAAGGCATTGCCTTTACCCATGCACTGGATATGGAGCTTTTACATGAAGAGCAGAGCAAATTCCAAAAAATAGGCATTTATAATCACGAAACCTTTGGTCGAATTTTAACGCTTGATGATTTGGTGCAAGCCTCCGAAGCTGATGAATTTATGTATCATGAAATGGCTGTACATGTGCCGCTACTTGGCCGTAAATGGGATGATGTGAGTGTCCTAATTGTGGGCGGCGGCGATGGTGGTATCCTTCGCGAAGTTCTTGTCCATAACTTTGTAACCCGCGCGGTTATGGTGGAAATTGACGAACGGGTTGTTGAGCTTTCCAAAGAATATTTGAAAATCAATGGCGATTATGATGATCCGCGAGCAGAGCTTATCATTGGAGATGCTGCCGATTACATGAGAAATGCGCGCGCAACCGGGGACAAGTTCGATCTGATCATTCTTGATTTAAGTGAGCCCGTAGGGCCATCTGCATCCGTGTTTACCAAAGAGTTTTGTGAAGATTTTTCCAATTGTATTACAGAGCGAGGCGTTGTTCTGGATAGCGACAGCATCTTTGTTGGCAAGGATCGCGCCTATTTTTTACAAGAACTTTGCGGCGATAAAGATCAAAATCTAGTGAGCATCATGCAAGAAAAGCAGCTGTTGCCATCTGTGGCAGGCTACCGCTCAATTGTACAGCTTTACCCAGCGGCAGAGTTTGGTTTCTTCCTATATAGCCGTGATGGGCATGATTATTCGCAGCCGGTCAAATCTCATACAGGGCGTCATTACAATGCAGAATTGCATACAGCCTCGTTTGCGCTGCCAACATGGTGGCGGACAAATTTGGGGTTCTAGGGCGCATCAGGAGGCTGGTTTTGAGGCTCTAAATCAAAGATGATTTCTTCTTCATAATGCGGGCCGGTTCGACCCAGAATGCTCGAAAACAATGTGAACTGATCCACATGAAAGGGCCGAGTTTTGAAGAGTGAATATTCTGTTAAATATTCACGAACGCGGGTGTAGGGCGATTTTTGAACTCGAGCCAGAGTGATATGTGGCCTGAAACGGCGGTCTTCGAAAGTGACACCTGAACTTGATAAGGTTTGCGTGATTTTTTGGTGGAGATGTTGCAGGGCAGGGGCGTTTCCAATGCCAGCCCATAGAACTCTGGGCCGTTTGTCATTCCCATAAACGCCCACACCTTCGATTTGTAAATCAAAGGACGGAACGTTAATTCTCCCAAGTGAAAGAGCGATATCGGGCATATCCGAAGCATCGATTTCGCCAAGGAATGCGAGCGTTATATGGGCGTTTTCCGGCTGCGACCATTTCGCATCCGGAACACCAAATTGCAACGCGCCGATTTGCTGCTTTATATCTTCTGGGAGATCAATTGCAACAAACAGGCGCATGGTCATTTGTCCTTATGGACAAGGATATGGGTGAAGATTGTGTATGTCTTCTATAGATTTAAGGATGTCGTCTGACAGATCAATGTCAATGCTGGAAATATTTGATTTCAGCTGATCCAGATTTGTTGCGCCGATAATGTTCGCGCTAACGAAGCGCCGTGAGTTCACATATGCTAGCGCCATTTGGGCGGGATCAAGTTTATGTTCGTTGGCGAGTGCAACATATTTTTCAGTCAGCGTATGGGCGATTTCGGTGTTGTAGCGAACAAATCGGGTGAAATTTGCAAAACGCGACCCTTCTGGCATTTTTCCGCCAAGATATTTACCGCTTAACATTCCCATACCAAGAGGCGAATAGGCAAGCAGGCCACAATTTTCCCTGATGGAGACTTCGGCAAGGCCAACTTCATAAGAGCGGTTGAGCAAGCTGTAAGGATTTTGAATTGTCGCAATGCGCGGCAAATCGTATTTTTCTGCCAATTGCAGATATTGCATGGCGCCCCATGCGCTCTCGTTGGAAAGTCCTATATGGCGTATTTTTCCGCTTTTTACCAGCTCGCCCAACGCCTGTAATGTTTCCAAAAGACTAACAGTGTCTTCATCTTCTACGTGATTGTAGCCAAGTTTCCCAAAATAGTTGGTGGACCGTTCAGGCCAATGAAGTTGATACAGGTCGATGTAATCTGTTTTCAGGCGTTTTAGGCTGCCATCAACAGCGGCGTTCAAGTGACGGCGGTGCAGACGGGAGATTTCACCATTTCCTCTGAAATAGGTATTGTCGGATTTTCCAACGGCTTTCGTGGCGAGGATAATTTTGTCGCGGTCACTCCGGCCTGAAAGCCAAGTTCCAATATACTCCTCAGTCCGTCCGGCCGTTTCTTCCTTGGGTGGGACAGGATACATTTCCGCTGTGTCGATGAAATTGACACCTTGATCTAGCGCATAATCCAGTTGGGCATGTGCCTCGCTCTCTGTGTTTTGTTCGCCCCAGGTCATGGAGCCAAGGCATATAACGCTCACGTCAAGATCAGTGAGGCCCAATTTTCTAAATTTCATACTGTATTTTCCTGAGAATTTTTGAGGGAAAGACCCTTGTTAGGTTTTGTTATTTTTGATTGATAAATGACATCAAGTGAGGAACCATCTTGTCAACAATGACGGCAACGCCGTCACTGTTTGGGTGAATGGCATCTGCCTGATTAAGTTTTGCCATGGCCGCGACCCCATCTAGAAAAAACGGGTAGAATGCAACGCTGTGTTTTTCAGCCAAGTCCGGAAATATTCGGTCAAATTCTTGCTGGTAATCAGGACCCATATTGGGCGGAGCTCGCATTCCCGTTAAAAAGACAGGAATGTTTTTCTGTCGAATTTTGCTGATAATCGCGTCGAGATTTTTACGAGTAACCGAAGGCTCAATACCGCGCAAGGCATCATTGGCACCAAGTTCCAAAAGGACAAAGTCTGCTCCATTGGCGAGCGCCCAATCCAGACGCTGCAGGCCGCCGGTAGTAGTGTCTCCCGATACTCCCGCATTCTCAACTTTGATAGCAAGTCCCTTCGCGGCAAGGGCCCGTTCCAGTTGCACTGGAAATGCATCTGCCTGTGGCAAGCCATAACCCGCAGTTAAACTGTCGCCAAAAGCGACTATTTTTCGTGTTTCTGTTGCTGAAACAGAAGTAATGACGAAAAAAGTGAGCAAGAACATACCAATAGTGTTGAAAAGAGAGGTATATTTGCCATATGCCATAAGAACCGAATTTTGCTGCTGCATTGGATTTATCTGTGACCTCATCGCCAATCATTACACTTGAAAACATATATCTTACACTTAAGTCGGATGCCGGTCCTGTCAATATCTTACGTGGTATAGACTTGAACGTATCAGAAGGTGAGACAGTTGGGATTGTTGGTCCGTCAGGATCAGGCAAGTCTACGCTAATGTCAATCATGGCCGGACTTGAAAAGCCAAGCAAGGGATCGGTGACCATCTGTGATACGCCGTTTTCTGGCAAAGACGAAGATGATATGGCCAGATTTCGGCGAGATAATATCGGTATTGTTTTTCAATCTTTTCATCTTGTCCCCACAATGACTGCCATTGAAAATGTCGCTATTCCGCTTGAGCTTGCGGGACGGGCTGACGCTTTTGAAATTGCGGAGCAGAAACTGATTTCCGTGGGTCTTGGTGCGCGGGCAACTCATTACCCAACCCAGTTATCGGGCGGAGAACAGCAACGGGTCGCGCTTGCCCGTGCGGTTGCAACTCAGCCACGTATTTTGCTTGCAGATGAGCCAACGGGCAATCTGGATGGAAAAACCGGAGAGCTAATCATCAACCAACTGTTTGATCTGCATGATGGCCACAATACGACGATGATTTTGATTACTCATGATGAAGGCTTAGCCGCAAGATGTGACCGAACCATTCGAATTGAAGACGGAAAAATTGCGGCCCCACAAGATAACCGAGAGGAAATGGCGCTCGAAGGATCCCAAACATGAGCGGTAACAACGGCGAAAGTTTGGGCCTTGCCATTAAATACGCGCGCCGGGAATTGCGAGGCGGCCTGAAAGGATTTCGCATATTTATTGCGTGTCTAATTCTGGGTGTTGCCGCGATTGCAGGGGTTGGCACACTATCAAGTTCCATTAATGAAGGTCTGCGCGCCAACGGGCGGGTTATTTTGGGCGGCGATATTGACGTCCGCCTAACAGCTCGCGCGGCCTCCAGTTCCGAATATTCCTGGCTTGAGGGCAAAGGCGATATAAGCTCCATGCAGGTGCTTCGGGCCATGGTGCTTGCCAACGAAAGCGGTGAGAGGTTACTGAGTGAGCTTAAAGCCGTCGATAATGCTTATCCCTTGTTTGGACAAGTGAATTTGACCCTGAAAGACCAGAAAAAAAGCCAAGACGTCCCAACTAACCTTGCTCAAGAAGATGGTGTATACGGTGCCCTTGTTGAGGAATTGTTGCTGGACCGCCTAAATGTAAAACTGGGATCCACATTGACGATTGGCACGCTGGCCCTTGAAATTCGGGGAGTTATATCGACTGAGCCTGATAAAGCCAGTCAAGGCATGGCGCTCGGCCCACGGGTGATTATTTCAACGAAAGCTCTTGCCGAAACTGGGTTAGTGCAACCAGGAAGTCTTCTGCGGTATCATTATCGGTTAAAATTAAATGATGGCCTTTCCACAGATGATTTTCGGGATGTTGCTAAGCTTGATCAAGCCGAAGCGGGTTGGCGGATTACAGATGCGTCTAACGGTGCGCCGGGTATTAAGCGATTTGTTGAACGCGTCGCCATGTTCCTCACCCTTGTTGGCTTGACGGCTTTGGTTGTAGGCGGTGTTGGCGTTGGTAATGCGGTTCGTGCCTACCTGGACGGCAAGACAGAAACTATCGCAACACTTAAATGCCTTGGTGCGACCAGCAGTTTAATTTTCCGTATCCACTATATCCAAGTCATGGTGCTTGCTTTCGTCGGATCCCTTGTTGGCTTGGCTCTGGGTTTTGGCGGTGCGATCCTTGCATCGCAGTTTTTAGCCCAAGCGTTGCCTGTCCCTGCTGTCGTTAGTTTTCAAGCAGGTCCGTTGGTCTTGGCGTCTGCATACGGCTTGCTGACGGCAACATTATTTGCAATATGGCCATTGGCATCTGCCCGCGAGACATCAGCCGCAACATTGTTTCGGGATGTTGTTGGACAAAAGAAATGGCCGCGCCCCTTTTATTTGGGCGTCATTGCGCTGACATTCGCCTTATTGGTCGGTCTTGCAATTGTTACCGTTGAAGAACAGGCTTTTGCCATTGTCTTTGTGGTGGCTGCCAGTGCCGTTTTTGTTGTGCTCTATGGTGTGGGTATTTTGGTTCAATGGTTAGCTAAACGCGCGCCAAAAACCTCTATCCCGACTTTACGCTTGGCGTTCGCCAATTTACACCGACCTGGTACGGCAACGGCCAGTGTGGTTCTTTCCATGGGATTGGGTCTGACGCTATTTGTGACAGTGGCCTTGATCGAAGGAAACCTTCGGGAGCAAGTTCAGGACCAACTTCCAGAAAATGCACCGGCTTTTTTCTTTATTGATATTCAAAACACACAACTTGATGAGTTTGTAAAAGCCGCCGAAAGTGTTGAAGGCGTCAGTGATGTGAACCATGTGCCAAATCTTCGGGGCCGGATTATCAGCGTCAATGAAGTGCCTGCCGCCAAGGTGAAAGTTGCAAGTGACGTGAAATGGGTCCTTCGTGGTGATCGCGGACTGACTTATGCGCAAGATATTCCGGTTAATGCAACGGTGGTTGCAGGTGAATGGTGGCCTACAGATTACACAGGTGAGCCGCTGATCAGCATGTCGGAAGATGCTGCCCTTGGCATGAATATCGGCATTGGTGATAAGCTTACTGTAAATGTCATGGGCCGTGAAATTACAGCAAAAATTGCCAACTTGCGAAGAGTGGACTGGAGTACACTTGCTATCAATTTTGTGATTGTATTTGATCACAATACTCTTGCGGCAGCACCGCACAGCCATTTGGCGACAGCTAAAGCGCCGGATGCGTCCGAAGCTGGGTTGTTCCGTGCCATTACCGGGAAATTCCCAAATATTTCGGTCGTCCGCATGAAAGAAGCCTTGCAAGCAGTGGCAAAAATTCTGGAGCAATTGTCATCTGCTGTCACGGCAACTGCTTCTGTAACATTGGTTTCGGGCATTCTTGTGCTTGCAGGCGCATTTGCAGCGGGACATAGAAAACGGGTTTACGACTCTGTCATCTTAAAAGTTCTTGGGGCCACACGGCGCGATATCTTTAAGATATTCCTGCTTGAATACGCATTGCTTGGGCTTGTGACGTCGTTAATTGCGGCAAGTGCGGGTTGGCTGGGTGCTTATATGGTCATCACCGAAGTGTTGGAAGCCAAATGGACGAATTTACCGCTGACTGTCATTGGAACGGTGGTTATCAGCGTCGGAGTGACGATTTTATTCGGCCTATTTGGATCATGGCGAGCGCTGGGAGAGAAGCCTGCACCCATATTGAGGTCCGAATAGTGTTGATTTCGCTTGAAATTTCTCAACTTTAGCCCAATATCTAGTTTAAATTTATTACCAATGGGACGAAACACATGGCAACAGATTATTCACGGCTAAATCCTGCCGCGTCGCGTACGATGGATCAGGCAGTGCTTGATGAAGGTCTTCGCACTCACATGCTGAAGGTTTATAACTACATGGCGTCTGGTTTGGCGTTGAGTGGCGCTGCTGCAGCGTTCACTGCATCAAATGAGACACTGTATAACGCAGTATTCGGTACACCCTTGCAGTGGGTTGTGATGTTGTCGCCGCTGGCGATGTTGTTCATTATGGCCCGCGGTAGCGCTCAAACAGCGAAAATCGTATACTGGGTTATGGTGACAACCTTTGGTGTCTCCATTGCTTATATTTTCCAAGTTTATACAGCTGAGAGTGTTGTTCGGGTCTTCTTTATTACGGCCGCAACTTTCGGATCAGCCAGCTTGTATGGCTATGTGACGAAGCGTGATCTCACAGGTATGGGCTCATTCATGATGATGGGCTTGTTCGGGATCATTATCGCATCTGTAGTGAATATTTTCCTTGAATCCTCAATGCTGCATTTTGTGGTTTCAATCTTGGGTGTGTTGATCTTTACAGGTCTTACAGCCTTTGATACGCAACGGATCAAGTCAGAATACTATCAAGGGCATAATGCTGAAGTTCTTGAAAAAGGCGCGATTATGGGCGCAGTTTCGCTATATCTGAACTTCCTCAATCTGTTCATGATGTTGCTCAGCCTGCTTGGCAACCGCGACTAAATTCTTAAACATCGATTAAGTAAAAAGCCCGGCCATTGCGCCGGGCTTTTTATTTGAAAAATTGGGTTTTAAATTTAACTTGGCACGATTGCGCAACCTGCTAAACTAGTTGGAGAGCAAACATAATATTTATTCGAAAGCAGCCAGTTTATGCGTATTCTCATTGCTATGATGAAACACGAAACCAATACTTTTTCACCTATTCCCGCAGACTGGAAAAGATATGAAGATTGGGGTGTTCATTTTGGCGAAGATGCAAGGGCTACTTACGAAGGTACAGCAATGCCCATGGGCGCTTATATTGAGCTCGCAAAATCAATTGATGCCGACATCGTAACCCCTGTTGCAGCAGAAGCCATGCCTTCTGGTTTGGTTACCGCTGAAGCTTATAACAGACTTTCAGATGCAATTTTGGACGAAGTTCGAAACGGTGTTGATGCTGTGATGCTCGATCTACATGGGGCAATGGTTTCTGAAACCACTCCAGACGGAGAGGGCACATTGCTAGAGCGTATCCGGGAAATTGATCCGGACTTACCCATTGCGGTTACGTTGGACTTGCATTGTAACTTGACCGATAAAATGGCCAGCAATTGCACGACACTGATCGGTTATAAAACATACCCACATGTGGATATGTATGAAGTTGGCCTCCAAATTGGTAAATCTCTGATCGATAGCCTTGCAGGAAAAATAAGCCCTGTAATGTCTTGGGGAAATGTTCCTGTTTTGAGCCAGACATTGTGTCAGGGAACCGATGATGAACCTATGGCAACCTTGATCCGTATGTGCCGGGAAGCAGAACAGGAGCCGGGTGTTATAGCGGCAACGGCCTTTGGCGGATTTGCCCTCGCCGATATTAAGCAGTCCGGAAACTCGGTTATTGTTGTGACTGATGGGGACAAGGAAAAAGCGGATGAAGTGAGAGATCGCATCCTTGCCAAAGCTTGGGAGCTGCGCGAAGATTTTATTTATAAGCACACCCCACTTGAAGAACGCGTTGCCGAAGCCAAAGCGATCACCGACGGCCCAGTTATTTTGCTCGATCATGCCGACAACTGTGGATCAGGAGCGACACAGGATGTAATGACTGTCATTGCTGAAATCCTACGTCAAGGCTTGGAAGATGTTGCTGTTGGTGCAGTTTGGGATCCTGCAGCCGTAGATCAAATGCAAAAGACCGGTATTGGCAATCAAATCACATTAAAGCTCGGCGGTAAGACAGATATGCCAAGTATTGGTGAGGCCGGGGAGCCACTGGAGATTACAGGAACCGTTAAGGCACTGACGAACGGTGAATGGACCGTTCGCGGTCCAATGTATACAGGTGTGAATGTCTTCATGGGACCAACTGCCGTTTTGGATACAGGGAATATGGAAATTGTGATTGTCTCCAACCATCATGAACCTTGGGATCAAGGCGTATTTACATCCGTTGGAATACAGCCTGAATATAAAAAATACCTCGTGCTTAAAAGCCGTATTCACTACCGTGCTGGTTTTGCAAAACTTGCTAAGGCGACTTTGACATTAGACGGCAAGGGCGTGACCACATCAGATAATAATCTGTTAAAATACAAGAATATTCGCCGCCCAATTTACCCATTGGATTTGATTAACGAGGCCTAACAATGCAAGATCTCTATGGGAACAAAATCACGACGCATTCAACAAAAACCGTTGACGCGGTCGATCGATTTTCAAAAAGCCTGATCGGGTTTGGAGTGGATTTTGGTGTCATATTTGAAGCGTCTGATGCTGATCCCGATTGCGCGGTAGCCGCGGCACTGGGTGGATTGCTCGGTCTATTTGTGGAAACACCCGACCGGTTAGAGCTTGCAGATAAATATTTCCTCCGGGCCAAAAAAGGCATGAGAAGTGCAACAGAGCGCGAGCAGATTTTCGTGCGCGCTTTACTTGCCAACCGGGAGAACGACCTTAAGGCTTCGCTGTCATGCCACCGGGAACTTGCTGAAAAATATCCTCAGGATTTATTATCAGCAAAAATTGGGCAAACTCATTATTTCAATTTGGGTGATGACGACGGTATGTTGTGGCTCGCGGATCAGGTCATCGA
>CAJXWA010000125.1 GCA_913062525.1 uncultured Alphaproteobacteria bacterium
ATCGCTTTTGGGTAAAAAGGAAGCGCGCCACCTAAGTCAAAACCAATTTCTTCACTCGCGGGTAAACCGCCGCCAGAGTTACCCCTCGTGCAATCATGAAAATGATCATCGAGATCCATAGCCCATCAGCGCCCCATTTTTCTTGCAAGAACTGAATGCAAATAAAATAGATGCCAAACGAGATCAACATGCCGTTTCGCATCTCTTTTGCCCGCATGGCACCTACGAAAATACCATCGAACTGAAACGACCACACTGCAAAAAGCGGCATTACAGTCAGCCACGGCAAGTAGCTGTAGGCAATTTCTCGAACAGGCTCAATACTGGTAAGCGTGTTCACAATACTTTCGCCAAAAAGCCAATAAATGGCTGCATATAGAACTGACACAGCAACAGCCAAAACTGTACTGGCACTGACAACTTCATTTAGGCGATCTGCCTGCCGTGCACCGATAGCTTTGCCCACCATGCTTTCCGCCGCGTGAGCAAACCCATCAAGACCAAACGACATAAAATGCATAAAGTTCATTGCAACCGCGACAGCAGCCAAGGTTTCTTCGCCCTGCTTCGCCGCACTAGCGGTGAAATAAGCAAACGCAAAAATAAGAACGACGGTTCGTATAAAAATATCCCGGTTCACCGATAGCAACTGCCTCATTTTGCTAAGAGACAAGATCTCATCTTTACACCATTTTCCGCCAAGTTTTGTCAGTTCTCTCCAAACCAAAAATCCGCCGACAGCAACCGCTAAATATTCTGAAATCGCAGTGGCTAGCGCCACCCCTGCTACATCCATATCAAGACCGAGAACAAAAACCAGATCCAAAATGATGTTCATTGCATTCATGAAAACTTGAGTGATTAAAGCTGCTCGTGTATTCCCAAGGCCAATAAAGATGCCCAGAAGGCAATAATTGGCAAGAGCGGCAGGTGCGCCCCAAATCCGGTAGTTAAAGTATTCAGTTGCCCCTGCTTTAATAGTGTCAGTGGTTTCTATAAGTTGGGTTGCTATTAAAATTATCGGGCTATGAAATAGCAATATTGCAGTCGCAGCTATGCAGCCCAAAATTAACGCTCGAGCAACGACTGATCTGACTTCGTCCACATCCCCTGCGCCGCTGGCTTGCGAGATAAATCCAGTTGTTCCCATGCGAAGAAAGCCAAAGCCCCAATATAAAAAACTGAATATCATCGCACCAATAGCAACCGCGCCAAGGAATGCAGGATTTGGTAAGTGTCCAATAACAGCAGTATCCACGGCCCCAAGAAGCGGGACTGACAAATTTGACAAAATTACCGGCCACGCGAGGAGAAGGACTTCGCGAAACGACGAAATTCGAGGTTTTATGATCATAAATGCAGCTCAGAAATTTGGTTTTTATAATTTATTTAGAAGACAACGATAACCTGTCGAAAGCGTCCAGTCAGCGTGAAATTTGAATTCCGGCACAAATATGCTTACCTTCTATAAATACACCAAATAAATCGGACGACCATAATGGCAAAAAATCTGGACAAAAAAAATGATGAAGCCTCTGGCAGTGATGTGGAGGCGTTTCTCAACAAAGTCCGCCTCACGCCAAAAGCGGCGTCAGGGTCTGCCTCTGGCCGACTAATTTTTGCAATAGATGCAACTGCCAGCCGACAGCCCACCTGGGATAACGCCTGCCATATTCAACGAGAAATGTTTGATGAAACATCGACAATAGGGACACTTTCATTACAAATTACATTTTTTCGCGGGTTTAACGAATTTCAAGCGACACCGTGGACAACAAACAGCAAATCACTTACCGGGCCCATGTCCCGCGTAAGCTGCCTTGGTGGTCACACTCAAATTGAGAAGGTATTAAGTCACACCCTTAAACAAGCATCTGATAAACCCGTAAACGCCCTTGTGTATGTGGGCGATTGTATGGAAGAGAGCGCCGATGCACTGTGCCATTTAGCCGGGCAAATGGGCGTTCAGGGAATTCCTGCATTCATATTTCAAGAAGGCCGTGACCCAACAGCCGAAAATTGTTTTCGCCAAATGACAAAATTAAGTGGAGGTGCCTTCTTCAGATTTGATACAAACAGTGCGTCTACTCTCAAGACCCTCTTAAAAGCGGTTGCTATATATGCCGTAGGCGGGCAAAAGGCTTTAACGAAGTACGGAAACAAAATGGGCGGGGAAACATTACTTTTAGCTCGCCAGATAAAGTAATAACAAAAATATGCTTGGATATTTCATTGTTGGAATTGCGCTGTTGCTCGCCCTTATTATTGGGGGCAATGCCCTTGCCACTGCCCGACCCGAAAAAATTGTAAAGGCTATCCGCATTGCGGCTATGATCAGCCTTGGTGGCGGCGCTTTGTTCTTTGGCTTGACGGGGCGGGTTCAAATAGCCTCAGGCCTAGTTTTCCTTGCGCTGTTCTTTTTTCGGAACAAGCCATTTTTCAGCAGCTCAAGCCCAAGTGATGGCCAGACTTCAAATGTCAAAACAAGCTGGCTTCACGCTCAATTGGATCATGATAGTGGTGATATGGACGCCCTGATTTTGAAAGGTGGGTTCGACGGTAAAAGGTTGTCTCATTTGTCGCGGGACGAACTCCAAACATTACATGGAGAGCTTTATCGAGACGCCCAGAGTGTCTCAATTTTGGAAACCTATATCCTCCGAAACTTCCCAGATGATGATATGGGGGCTGAAGACCAAAACACAGATCAGGGCCAAGGTCAGCGACAAAATCAACGATCAAACCCATCAGGAATGAGCGTGGCAGAAGCCTATGAAATCCTTGAACTTAAGCCCGGCGCTACCATGCCAGAGATTAAAAACGCCCACAGACGATTGATCAAAAAATTTCATCCCGACCATGATGGCTCTGCCTATATGGCAGCAAAAATTAATCTCGCTAAAGATATCCTAATGAAATCAGAATAAAACAGCCCTTGCATGGGGCTAACACCAATGCAATAAAATGGGTTCTACATGAGTTGAGGGGTGGTTAAATGCTACAAAAAGTACGTAAGGCGGTTTTTCCAGTCGGAGGATTGGGGACACGGTTTCTACCTGCGACAAAAGCAATGCCCAAGGAAATGCTACCTGTAGTGGACAAACCGCTTATTCAGTATGCCGTGGACGAAGCGCGAGCAGCTGGAATTGAAGAGTTTATTTTCGTAACCGGCCGCGGCAAAGTTACCATTGAAGATCATTTTGACAGGTCCTTCGAGCTTGAAAAAGTTTTGGAAGAGCGCGGCAAGATCGATGCCCTTGAAACTTTAGCAGAGCATCTACCACAAACGGGATCAGTTGCCTACATTCGCCAACATGAACCGCTTGGTCTTGGTCATGCCGTCTGGTGCGCTAAAAATTATGTTGGGGATGAGCCCTTCGCGGTTATTTTGGCCGACGATCTGATTTTGAGCGAGAAGCCCTGCCTAAAACAAATGATAGATGTGCGAGATGAACTTGGCGGCGGAAATATCCTTGCTGCCATGGAAGTCCCACATGAACATACATCCCGCTACGGTATTGTAAAACCGGGTTTTGATGACGGCAAGAAAGTCGAGATTAAAGACCTTGTGGAGAAACCGGACCCGCAAAACGCCCCCTCCGACCTTGCCGTCATTGGCCGCTATATCCTAGAGCCTACTGTTTTTGGCCTGCTTGAAAATCAGGCCCGCGGAGCTGGCAACGAAATCCAACTCACCGATGCCCTTTCATCGCTCCTCAACACAAGTCCTTTTTATGGGTTGCGCTTTGATGGAACGCGGTTTGACTGCGGCGACAAAATAGGATTTCTGCAAGCAAATATCGCCTTTGCCCTTCAGCGTAGCGATATGAACAGAGAAGTTGCCGACTTTATCCGTAAAATGGCGGCCGACCTTTAGTCATAAATAATACAGGAAAACATTGGTATGCGGATTGCAGTGATTGGCACTGGTTATGTAGGATTAGTCTCTGGTGCGTGTCTGTCTGAGTTTGGCCATGAAGTGGTCTGTGTTGATAATGACGCCACGAAAATTGCTAAGTTAAACAGCGGCGGCATCCCTATTTTTGAACCCGGACTAGATCTGATGGTTTCAAAGAATGTTCAGGCAGGCCGCTTATCTTTTCAAACTGACATAAAATCCGCAATCGATGGCGCAGAAGCTGTCTTTATTGGCGTTGGCACCCCCAGCCGCCAAATAGACGGACAAGCCGATTTAACCTACGTTATGGAAGCTGCTGCTGAAATTGCAGCTGCTATCAGTTCCTACACCGTTGTTGTCACTAAATCCACGGTGCCTGTGGGCACCGGACGAGAAGTCGCTGCAAAAATTGCAAGTATCTGTTCACCTGATTTATTTGATGTGGCGTCAAACCCTGAATTCTTGAGAGAAGGCGCTGCGATCGAAGACTTCATGCGCCCTGACCGCGTTATTGTTGGCACTCAGTCAACAAAAGCACAAAAAGTCATGGATGCAATTTACCGGCCGTTATCTCTTATTCAAACTCCGATCCTTTTCACGTCAATCGAGAGTGCCGAGCTCATCAAATATGCTGGTAACGCTTTCCTTGCGACGAAAATCACCTTCATCAATGAAATGGCTGATTTATGTGAAAAGGTCGGAGCCGATGTCCATGACGTTGCAAAAGGCATTGGTCTGGATGGACGCATTGGACAAAAGTTCTTGCACGCAGGTCCGGGCTTCGGCGGATCTTGCTTTCCAAAAGATACGAGAGCGTTATTTCAGACCTCTGTCCAAAAAGGTGCCCCTGTCCGTATCGTAGAGGCCGTCATTGAAATTAACGAAAAACGAAAACTCCAAATGGCCCGCAAAGTCATTTCAGCCTGCGGCGGCAGTGTTGCTGGTAAGAAAATATCAGTTCTTGGTCTGACCTTTAAACCGAACACAGATGACATGCGGGAAAGCCCTAGCTTGGATATCATCCCTGCGCTAATCGCTGGGGGCGCCACCATTCATGCGTATGACCCCGAAGGCATGGATCACGCGCGTAAATTGCTAAAAGAGACCACTTTCTGCGAAAGTGCTTATGAGACCTTAGAAGATGCGGATGCCGTCGTCATTGTTACGGAATGGAATGAATTTCGTGCCCTCGACCTCGACCGGGTTAAAGAACAAATGAAAACGCCTGTGATGATCGATCTTCGCAATATTTATGAGCCTGAAGACATGGAAACCCATGGTTTCTTTTATCATTGCGTTGGGCGCTCTCGCGCAAATAAACCGAACAGCTAATAGGAGCCCCGTTCGATGTCTGAGTTAAGTCACAAATTTCATCCGAGCATTTTGCGAGAATATGATATTCGCGGCATTGTTGGCGATACACTCTTCGCAAACGACGCGGCTGCAATCGGACGAGCCTTCGGTACATTGATGCTTCAAAATGGCGACAAAACAGTAACTGTTGGCTATGACGGGCGGGCGACTTCACCAGATTTGGAACAAGCGCTTGTCAGTGGTCTTGCCTCTACCGGGGTCGATGTTATCCGCATCGGAATGGGACCAAGCCCCATGCTGTATTATTCCACCTACGAGCGTAATACTGGCAATGGCATCATGATTACAGGATCACATAACCCGCCAGATCATAACGGCTTCAAGATGATAATGAACAGCAAGCCATTCTTTGGCCAAGATATTCAAACAATGGGTTCTCAGTGTGAAGCTGGTGACTTTACAATTGGGACAGGCGTTATTTCGGATCATCCGATGATGGAAAAATATGTTGCCCGGCTGCTAGAAGACTATACCAGTACAAAAGATCAGGTTGTCGTTTGGGATTGCGGGAATGGCGTTACGGGTGATGCCATGCGCCGTGTTGCCAGTAAACTTACTGGCCGCCATGTGCTGTTATTTGATGAAATTGATAGCACTTTCCCAAACCACCACCCCGACCCTACCGTTGCAGAAAATTTGGCAGACCTTATTCAAGCGGTAAAAGGGATCGAAGCCGATGTTGGGATTGCCTTTGACGGCGACGGAGATCGTATCGGTGTTGTTGATAGCCGCGGGAATATAATTTGGGGTGACCAACTTCTAGCCATATTGTCCCGCGAGATTTTAGAGAAACAACCGGGTGCCTCTATTATCGCTGATGTTAAAGCGAGCAAGATGCTTTTCGATGAGATCGAAAATCTGGGTGGTAATGCGGTTATGTGGAAAACCGGCCATTCGCTCATTAAAACAAAAATGGCCGAATTATCAGCTCCGCTCGCTGGTGAAATGAGTGGGCATATTTTCTACAACGACCATTTTTATGGCTATGATGACGCCATATATGTTGGTCTTCGCCTTCTCAATTTGCTTGGGAAATCAGCGAATACTCTTGATGAAATGTTTGATGCTCTCCCCTCTGCCATCAATACTCCTGAAATGCGGTTTGCTTGCCCAGACGCTGAAAAATTTGACGCTGTTTCCAGAACCCAAGACCTACTTCGCGCGCAAGGTGCCGAATTTTCCGACATTGATGGTGTCAGAGTGACTGTCGCTGGTGGCTGGTGGCTCCTCAGAGCCTCAAACACTCAAGCTGTTCTGGTGGGTCGATGCGAAGCACCAGACGCTGCGGCTATGAAATTGGTTAAAGCAGATATGCAGGCAAATCTTAAAGCCGCTGGAATTGGATTTCCTGAATTTTAGATACTAAAAAACCGGCGTCAAAATAGAAGCCGGTTTCATCTTAATAAAATCAGAGTTAGCTGACTTTGCCTTTTTTAGGAAGTGGCATACCCATCCAGGACTCGCCCGATGCCATAACGCATGTTGCGCCGTCAGGCTGGGTCAATACGATCGTCCAGGTGACGCCGTCCGGGCTTGTAAAAACCTCTAGAACACTACCATTAGCAGCTAACCCAGCGGCAACTGGTGCTTCATCAAATTTGCCGTTCAAGTGCTTGATAAGTGCTGCGCGCTCAAAACATGCGTTTTGGGCGTTTACCTCTGTCACTTGAAATGAAACCATCATCGCCGCAAATACTAGCACTGAAAGTCCAATAGAAATGACAGAGCGCATGCGTAAAACACTGCAATCTGAAAGATGATACTTAATAAAGCTCAACATACGCTCCTCCTTTTGAATTGTGACCGCCAAAGATTTACTAAACTATACTCTAAATCTGTTGGCTTTTACCTATGAACATTATATATACACAGCAAACGTTAATATAAGATATACAGGTTAAATCTAGGAATGATTTATCAATATATTAGATAAAATAATATTTAATATATTGAAATCAGGAGGTTTTTACGCAAGTGACAACCGTCACGCTAATTAAAAAAAGATACAGGAGTGTTCTTTCAACACTCCAAATACGCGGGTTTTAAGATGAAATAAGGCTGATTCATGCCCGCACCTAAATACGATCCAACCGATCATCAACACCAGGCAACTTGAGCGTTTTTATAAGCTGCCGTATTTCTTGGCGCGCTGCCACATGGCTCATAGACATCTTTACGCCAACACCTTTTGTTTTCAAATCTAGGACAGTTAGCCCTTTTAGAAACAGTTCGCGAAAGATGACACGCTCGCCAAATCCGGCGGCCGGCCGAAACGAAATACGAGACGATAGTTTTGCCAAAATCTGTTCGATATTACGCTTGTTGTGAGCATCTGTGTGGGAAAGACGATTTCGCATCACAACCCAATCGATTTGATGCTTGTCGATAAGCGCGCGTCGTTTGCGCTGCTCCCAGACCATTTCGCTGTACCAACTCGGGCGTTCGACGTCGAAAGTGGTTGGGTCCACCTTTGCCAATAAATCAAGATCAATAAAACTGTCATTCATTGGGGTGAGCAAGGTGTCCGCAAAAGAATGGCCTAATTTTGCGATAAAACTATCTGCCCCTGGACAATCGACTACAACAAAATCATTACCGTAAACTTGATCCTGAAGGGCGTTTACAAAGCGCGTCCGTTCATCGCTTTGCGCCTCGTCCATGTTTTTCTTATTGCTTGGTTCTATTACACTTAAAGACGGCATTGGGAGATTCAGTTCTTTTGTATCAGTAAACGCTTGCCGGTTTTCAATATAGCGGCCAAGTGTTTTTTGCTTACCGTCCAAATCAATTACGCCAACTTTATATCCCATGGAAAGAAGGGAAACGACAACATGCATACATGTTGTTGATTTACCGGATCCACCCTTTGCATTACCCAGAACGATAATATGTGCACGCGTGGCCTGCGCATTGCTTTCCGGCTTAGCTTCCTCAGCTGTAATCGACACTGTTCACTCCACGTTTTTATTTTTAGATATCTTGCCCCAATGACAGTTCAATCCAAGAGATTTCACCGCATACCAACAGTTAAACCAGCATTGCCTGTCTGACAAGCTAGATATTATGGTTAAAATTGTATGGCGAAAGCAAATTTACAAATTTGATTTGCTGTGCGGGAGAGTAATAAATTATGGGATGAAATTTAAATGACCAGCAACATCGGTCTTACTTTGTAATAATGGGAATTTCAGGCTTGAACGCAAAATGGGCAAAAGCGAAATCAACGCTATATAAAACATCCCTCTTCTCACTCGCCACCATTCTGTAGGCGATAACATTCCCAATATCGACACCGTCCCCGATTATCGCCGCATCCAGCGCCGAATTTTGACCTTTTTCCCATTCAATGATCAACCCGTTATCCGCTTTAATCTGCCTTTCAGCTCTAAGATAATCTAGAGACCACGCTTGCCCTTCACTGGTAATCACTCTTGCCAATGGGGAAATATTCTTTGGCATTTCTCCGCCATATAAGAACGGCGTTGAAAGGCTATCGTAGCCTTTGTATGGGTTGAGACCATAAGCACGTTCATTCTTATTGTTAGGAATAAGAACTTGGCCTTCGGGGTTTCGGGTCTTGAAACGAATAAAAGATTCTATGCGTGCAGGTAGCATTTTGAGGGAACGCCCTGTGAGTTCCCCAACGATTGCTTTTCCCGTAAATTGTTGCCACCAGCTTTCACTTTGCCTGTCATACATGACAAGATCTGAGCGTCGAAGTTTCCCTGTTGTCCCAAAATCAAGAATAATGTCTTCATTATTTTTAGTTTTAAACCGCCTATCAAATACAATTGACGCATTACAGAGGGGGCAAAAGGTAACCGTGATCGGAACCCCACCAAGCGTGTCATTGACAATTTCATGCCACATTAAAACCTGCAATGGGTAGGCTTTAGCTTGTCCAGCAATCACCA
The DNA here is from genome assembly GCA_913062525.1 of uncultured Alphaproteobacteria bacterium. Lineage (GTDB taxonomy): Bacteria > Pseudomonadota > Alphaproteobacteria > Sneathiellales > Sneathiellaceae > Sneathiella. The sequence goes on from CAJXWA010000125.1 coordinate 9,187, forward strand.
CCCCGATTACAGGTTCGGTATCTTTTATGTGATCAGCTTTATCAAGAGAGATAAACGATGGGTTATCGATCGCCGGAATGCCATCCTTGGGAGGACCACCAGACAGAATCTCGTTATAATCAACCGACGTTTTTGAAAAATCGGTTTTCGGCCACTCGTGTTTCCAATTTTCTGGATCAGCTAAGGCAAGATTGCTTCCTTGCAAAGAGAAGACAAAGACAAGGGCAATAATTATATTATTCGCTTTATACATATGAAAGAAATACACTGATTGAGGCCATAAGAAACTAAAACCAAATTCACTATTTCGTGACTAAGCCCTCTCTGTAGACTTGACCCATCGATTATACCTGCTAACAAAAGGGCATGTCATTTGATGTTGAAAATATAGTTATTGGCGCTGGCGTCATCGGCCTTGCCATTGCTCGCGAGTTGTCCGTAGCGGGGAAAGATGTTCTTGTTCTCGAAAAGAACAGCCATTTTGGCGAAGAAACATCCTCCCGTAATTCAGAGGTCATCCATGCCGGCATCTACTATGCCAAAGACAGCTTAAAGGCCAAATTCTGTGTGGAGGGTAAGGCCCTTTTATATAAATATTGCACCGACTATTCTGTTCCCCATGCCCGTATCGGTAAACTGATCGTCGCCACCAATAAAGATGAGCTGCATATTCTGGAGGACATTAAACATAAGGCTGAGAACAATGGCGTTCATGACTTATCTTTCTTAACCGCCCAAGAAGCCCACGCTATAGAACCTGCACTCACTTGCAGTGGTGCGCTTCTCTCTCCCTCCACCGGTATTATTGATACTCACCAATATATGTTGTCTTTGGTTGGTGAAATCGAAAACTCAGGTAACTTCATTGCCTACAACGCGCCATTTGACGGCGCCTCGGCAATTGAAAATGGTTTCCGTGTGAACAGCAATGGAAATGAAATCAAATGCAAGCATTTGATAAATGCAGCGGGCCTCGACGCTCAAAGTGTTGCCGGGAAAATCGAAGACCTCGCTCTGCAATTTATTCCCAAGCTGTATCTGGCTAAGGGCAGTTATTTTACAATGAACGCCCCTTCACCTTTTGCACATTTGATATACCCCGTTCCAAACACGGCGAGCCTTGGCATCCATGTCACTTTGGATATGGCTGGGCAAATTCGGTTTGGCCCGGATCAAGAATGGGTAGAAACCATAGATTATGAAATGGATGCTGACCGCGGAGATGCTTTTTACGACGCAATCCGTAAATATTATCCGTTGCTGCCAGATGATGTATTAATCCCTGCCTATACAGGTATTCGGCCAAAACTCCAAAACGCGAGCAGCGGC
>CAJXWA010000126.1 GCA_913062525.1 uncultured Alphaproteobacteria bacterium
GATAACTGCTGTCAGTTTCGATATTTTTGACAGCAGATACTCCATTGAGAGCTCCTTAGCGATTGTATGGCTTGCTTCAAGAGCTACGTTTGTAGCTTCCCGGTCTCCGCCTCCGCGTTTGATTTCCCATAGCGCCCGCGCAAAAGTCAGTTCCCCAACGTACGGTAGTTCCCCTATTTCTTCAGCTTTGGCGATTGCTGACGTGATCACCTGATCTGAGCTGTCCCAGTCCTGTATTTCTATCAGCGCGCGTGCTTGCGTTGCAAAGGGATAACAAAATCCCATCGGCATGGCCGAGAGTAATTGCGGGTTAATGCTTTTCTCGATTACTTGTAACGCCTTTTCCGGTTCATTTATTTGCAATAAGGCATCCGCGAGCATCGTGCCGGACATTGAATAAAGCATCCAGACAGACATCTGCTCGCTTTCTTCAAACGCTTTCTCAAGCAGGGATATTGCCTTGTCCGGGGATCCGTACATTGCTTCCGCTGTTGCAATGCCTGTCATTCCAATAATTCGGGTGAAACTGGCAACTTCGGCCCCAATCAGTGATTTCGTACGCGCCGCGCGTTCCAGAGCCTGATCCTTCATCCCTAATTGCGCATAGACATTTGCCGAACAGGAAAGCGCCATGACGGCAGGATGTCCGGCCAACCCATGTTGTTCCAGGGGATCGTCGGTTGTCAGTTCAACAACATCATTAAGTAAGTTAAGACAGGCGGGAAAATTGCCAATTGCAACTTTGGGCAGCGCGAGGTTAAAGCTATTGTTGACTTGCCCCGAAAGATCTCCGGACTGGTGGCTTGCTTCGAGCCCAAGTTCGCCGTGCCGGATCGCTTCTTGATGATCCCGTTTAATGTAGTGGTAGGTAATGAGATAACCGTGTGCGTGGGAGAAACTCAGGCCATCATCAAGCTCTTCAGCACGTCGCGCGGCGTCATTAACGTGTTTCCCCCAGTCTTCATGGCGGCCCAAGGGAAACAGCGCTGCCCGCGTCATCAGATCCAACTGCAGATTTCGCCGTTTTTCTTCAATACTCTCCGGCTGCCGGGCAAGATGTTGTTTCGCAAGCATGATATAGGCATAGGCTTCATTGAACGCCGACTTACTCAGTTCTACCGACGCCGCCCAGACAGTTAGCTCATGCGCTTGATCCCAAAGTTCGGCACGACTGGCATGATGAATTGAGGCAGCAAGATCGGTATCCTCCTTCATTGTCGTTACGTTCATCTGGGCCAGAATGTCGGCGTGAATACTGCGTCGACGTCTCAGCAGAAGACTACCGTAGGCTACATCCCGCACAAGGGCGTGTGTGAAGACAAAATCACCTCCGTCTTCCTTTTTAGCTGGTGAGATGATCTCACTTTCTACCAAAATCTCCAAATTCTGATCAAGTTCCTTCAATGAGCGGTCCATTATCCGAGATAATAAGGGCAGATCGAATGAACGTCCGATACATGCGGCGATCTGGGCGACTTCGTTGTGAGGGCTGAGTGCGTCAAGTCGGGCCATCAAAGATGCTCTTAGCGCCCTCGGCACCGATGCAATGTCGTCATCGTCGTGCCTATTAGAAGCGTATTCTTCTGTTTCTGATCGCGTTTGCAGGGCGGTGCTGGTCAGTTCTTTGGCGAACAGCGGGACGCCGTCACAACGGTCGCGGATGGATTGCAGATTGACTTGCGACAAGGTTTCAGCGCCGGCCTGGTCCTCGATAATTTTGCCAATCTCATCATTCCCCAGGCGGCTCAGATTAATCATTGTCATACTGGACAATGCAGACAAGCGTTCATCATAGTCCGGTCTGGTTGTCGCAATGATAAATACTCTTTTGTCGGCATAATCTGAAAGGCTCATACGAATTAGTTCAAGGGTACTTGGATCACTCCAATGCACATCCTCAAAAATTAGTATAATTGGAATATTCAGTGAACCCTCACCGATAGCGTCCATCAGAATCCTCATCACGCCGGCTCGCGCTTCCTGAGGGGTGGCGCTCATCTCGCCGTATCTCTCCGTGGCATCGAGCCCATACATCCAGGCCAAGAAGGACGCATCCTTGCTAGAAACGCGATAAAACTTCTCCAATTTTTCCAGGCGGGTCGTCAGATCGTCACTTTGCTCAATTCCAGCTTCGAGCGCGCCTCGTTGGATGACGGGGTAGAACGCTTCATTCGTGTAGTAGGGTGAGCATTGGTTCACTACATAGAAGCACTGATCCTTTAGCTGTTCTAACAGTGATCTGATGAGAAATGATTTTCCAAAACCTGCATCCGCTTGAAGCAAGAGACCTTGTCCGTTGCCATCTAGAACCCGGTCCCAAAGTGAAAGTATCCTCGCCACTTCCTGATCTCGGCCAATGAGAAGGCCTGTACTTTTTCGAGTGCGGGTCAAACTGTCAGGCGCATGGCTGATCGCTTCATCGACACGGAAAATCTCGATGGCTTTATCCAAACCTTTGATTTGATGCTTGCCCATTCCGGAAAGTTTAAATCGACTATCGATCAGCTCTTGGGTGTCTCGTGAAATGACGATGGTTCCCGGGTCTGCCAGATTTTGCAACCGAGCCGCAAGATTTGGTGCATCCCCGATCACTGTCCTTTCACGAGCCTCACCAAAACCGATCAAGTCGCCAACGATCACCGCACCTGTGGCAATACCAATTCTTGTCAATAATTGGGCACCGTCAGGCCCACGTTCTTCCTTCATTGCCTGCTGGATGGCTATGGCCGCCCGCAATGCGTTCTCCGCATCATTTTCGCTTGCCGATGGATAGCCAAAATAGGCAATGACCCCATCGCCCATGAATTTGGCTAAATGACCATGATACTCGGCAATTCTGTTAGCAACGAGTTTTTGAAAGCTGAGGATAATGTCGCGGAAGTCTTCGGGATCCTGCCGGCTTGATAAACCGGTGGAGTTCACAAGATCACAAAAAAGTACTGTCAACCATCGCCGCTGACCGCCATCGCTATGCACACCCGCGGCGCTAGCCGCATGCGAATTACTGTCCAGCCCGGCAATTGCCATGAGAATTTTTTTGCGATCCCCCAGACGAGAGACGCCCAAATCCTTCAAGTCTTCGTTATTGAGATGCTGTAGTACTGAGTAGTCAACAGCATTGTCAATGAATGTATCGGTGTGCTGATCAAGGCCCAGTTCAATCAACCATTCTCTGATATCCCACACGAATGCAGCGTCCTTTCTAATTTACAGCTCACCGAGTTTATAAACTCAATGTAACTATCTGGATAAAAATTGATAGGGGGAAAAAGTCTCGTAAGTCACCTTGACTACATCTTGATGAATGTCCGCTCCTGACACTAAGCAGACTCTTTTAAACCCGCAAGTTTATGTCCGCAACTGCGCGGTAAGCGGAAGTTATTTCTGGAAAATCTGAAATGTCATTATGTTAATATAATGGATAACATCTATTCTTCTCAAAAAATGATATGATTTTACGAGCATGCACATCAATCATCAATATGCTCTGAAATCCACCGTCGCCCCATACATCCTAACTAACAATCATCGGCTTGACACAAAAGTCAAAGAGAGTCTCTGACAGGCGCAAGCATTGTGTTGGATGCATGGGCATGCAATCTTAACCAACGCGCGCCAGGAGCGCTTCACAGACAGCCCTGATTCAATCTACATCTCATTAGACCTTGCTCTTGTGAGACAAGCTAAAACACAACAAACACTGTCTCAAATAGTTATGGAATTTAAATTGAGATGCGTTTATCCGATAGCTTAAGAGCCTCTTGATACAATATAGGAAGAGGCACAAAGGCAGTTTTCGTTAGATTACGCAAGAAAATCAACGCTGAAACATTGAGCTAGCTTTGACACTCAAATCGCTAAAATAGACAACATGATCGACGCCACTATCAAAACTATATATCTAACGCATTGATTTTAAAGTAAATGGCGGAGGGACGGGGATTCGAACCCCGGATACGGTTGCCCGCATACACGCTTTCCAAGCGTGCGCCTTCAGCCACTCGGCCACCCCTCCGCAGGGAATCCAATCTAATGGATCGGGGGAATATACCCAACAAGTCAGAGAATGCAAGCCTGCAAACAGTCCATGGGGCGAAAAACGTTGAAACTGGTATCCGATTGGCGCTAGGCTGTTGAGAAATAGTTGATTTTTGAGGTACAAATAATCAAATCGGCGTTAAAAACTGGGGAATACCGTGATAATTGGACGATTAATAGGTTGGCTGCTGATCGCAATCGGCTTGATGCTGGTAGGCGTAGAAGCTTTAGCATCATTACGTGCCGGGGAATGGGCGCCGCAGCTTTTGGGTCAACTTTGGTTCGAGCTTGATTCTGGCAGCCTAAACTTTACGCAAGCCATCATTCAGCGATATTTGCTGCCCATGCTTTGGGACCCTGTGATCGTCAGCATGCTCCTCTGGCCAGCATGGATCGTCTTCCTTGTTCCCGGGATTATCCTTTCAGTTCTATGTCGCAACAGAACGAATAAATACGCCCCCAAGAAATATCTTAGCTAACCCTAGTTGAGGGACTAATCGTCCCCCATTTTCAGGGCTGCAAGGAAAGCTTCCTGCGGAATTTCCACGTTACCCACAGACCGCATGCGCTTTTTACCCTTCTTCTGCTTCTCGAGCAGTTTCTTCTTCCGCGTAAGGTCGCCGCCATAACATTTGGCCGTCACGTCTTTACGCATGGGAGTAATGGTCTCACGGGCGATTACCTTGCCGCCAATGGCTGCCTGCAGCGCGATTTTAAACAGCTGACGCGGGATCAACGACTTCAAGCGCTCACATAGGTGACGACCGCGCGCCTCTGCTTGGCTCCGATGCACAAGCATGGCAAGCGCATCAACCGGATCAGAGTTTACGAGAATGGTGAGTTTCACCAGGTCACTCTCCTCGTACCCATCCCTTTCATAATCAAAACTAGCATATCCACGACTGACAGATTTAAGACGGTCATAGAAATCGAAAACCACTTCATTGAGCGGCAGACGGTACACAACCAATGCCCGGTTACCAGCGTAGGTGAGATCCATTTGAACACCGCGTTTTTCTTCACAGAGTTTCAACACATGCCCCAAATACTCGTCCGGCACCATGATCGTCGCTTTAATCAACGGCTCATCAATTCTGTCCACCTTCATGATATCTGGCATGTCCGCCGGATTATGAAGTTTCAAGAGATCGCCATTGGTTTGATGAATGTTGTAGACCACAGACGGGGCCGTAGTGATCAAATCTAGATCAAACTCACGTTCCAGTCGCTCTTGAACAATTTCAAGATGGAGAAGGCCTAAGAAGCCGCAACGGAAGCCAAAACCAAGTGCTGCCGATGTTTCCGCTTCAAACGAGAAACTGGCATCATTCAGGCGCAATTTGCCAAGGCTTGCTTTAAGCTCTGTGAAGTCGGCAGAATCCACTGGGAACAATCCACAAAAAACAACAGGCTGGTTTGGTTTAAACCCGGGAAGGGGTTCAAGCGCCGGTTTGCGATCGTCCGTAATGGTGTCGCCAACCTTAGTATCGGCAACTTCTTTAATGGCACCGGTCATAAATCCGATTTCGCCAGGCCCAAGCTCATCCACGATCAGACCTTTTGGCGTGAAGACACCGACACGGTCCACTAGATAGGAAGCATTGCTCTCCATCATACGGACTTTTTGACCTTTACGAATGGTGCCTTCGCGCACCCGGAATAGAACCACAACGCCAAGATATGCATCATACCAGCTGTCGATCAACAAAGCCTGCAACGGCTTATCGCGATCGCCGGTTGGGGCTGGCATCTGATTAACAACGGCCTCAAGAACCTCTTCAATGCCAAGCCCTGTTTTGGCAGAAACGGCAATACCGCCACTGGCGTCGATACCGATCACATCTTCTATTTGCTCAGATACCTTCTCCACATCAGCGGAGGGCAGATCAACCTTGTTCAAAACGGGAATAATTTCGTGATTAACTTCGATGGCTTGATAGACATTAGCGAGAGTTTGCGCTTCAACGCCCTGACTTGCATCCACCACGAGCAGCGACCCTTCGCAGGCAGAAAGGGATCTGTTCACCTCATAGGCAAAATCCACATGGCCCGGTGTGTCGATCAGGTTCAGTGTATAAGTTTCGCCGTCTCTGGCTTTATAGAGTAAGCGCACGGTTTGTGATTTGATGGTAATCCCGCGTTCCCGCTCGATATCCATGCTGTCCAGAACCTGTTGCTGCATCTCACGCTTATCGAGACCGCCGCAATCTTGGATAAGGCGGTCCGCAAGTGTGGACTTTCCGTGATCAATATGGGCAATGATCGAAAAGTTTCTGATTTTGCTAAGGTCTGTCATTTGAACCACTATCTAAAGCAAGAAAATTGCTTAAAAGAATATACGTCAACTCTTAAATATTAGCCACGCTCTGAAATTACAATATCAGAGAATTGACCGCCATTATCACCTGGAATTTTCATAATTCCTGACCCACTAAAAACCGTCTCCCCATCTGCCGTTAAAATGCAGGTGGAAAAAAGTGTCTTACGGGTCCTTTTAATAACTTGAGTGCTTCCTTGCAACCACGCTCCCAAGGGAGACGGGGCAACAAAATCACCACTCATATGTACAGTCGGCAGAAACTTTCTAAGCTTCAACTGAGACTGCGAACCAACACCCAACTGCATATCTGCCAGCGTCATAATCATGCCGCCATGACAAATATTTGCAATGTTGCAGTGTTTTTCTTCGACACGGATGCCAAGAAAAGTCAGGTCACCCTCATACTTTACATAAAGGGGGCCTGTTGTTTCCAAAAATCCCGGCAGTCGCGCAAATTTCTCAAACCCCGAAGGGATATTATCTGACATTAGTTTTCCTGATAAAGGTTTAGGAGGACAAATTTGCCCTCCCGTTCCCTATTCGTGTTTAGCGCCGTAACGTGCCGCCGCTTGCTTTTTCAACATTAGCGATGACCTTGGCCGCAACGGCTTCGATTTCTTCATCGGTAAGTGTGCCGTCTTTTGGCTCTAGGCGGACGGAAAGGGCAACGGATTTCATTCCCTCTCCAACAGACGTACCTTCATAGATGTCGAAAATTGACGCATCAGCGATCAGCTTTTTGTCAGCGCCTTTTGCAGCCCTCAAAACTTTATCCGATGTCACTTCTGTGTCCATGATAAACGCAAAATCACGCTCGACCGCTTGATAATCAGAAACTTTAAGCGGATCTTTTGCTGTTTTGCGATTGCCTTTAGGTTTTGGAATATTATCCAGATAAAGCTCAAAGCCCATAACTGGGCCTTTTACTTTCATGGCATCCAATACCGCTGGGTGCAATTCACCAAATACCGCGAGGCGGTTCTTGGGTCCCAACTGAATAACGCCGGACCGTCCCGGATGATACCACTCTGGGGCACCAGAGACGATTTGGGCTGAAGCAGCAGGGCCGCCAACAGCTTCCAACAGGTCAAGAACGTCTGCTTTCACGTCAAACAGGTCATAGGCCCGTCCTGCGCCATCCCAGTGGCGACCACCGGAACTACCGGCGCGAATGCCTGCAGCAACGGTCTTCTGCCCATCAGGAGCATCAGAGTGATACTCACCGGCAACTTCGAACAAACAAATGTCGTTAAATCCGCGTGCTTGGTTCCGGCCAGCTGCCGCAACCAAATTTGGAAGTAACGACGGCCGCATGGCATCCAGATCAGCACTAATGGGATTGGCAAGAACGATGCTGTTATCCACACCACCGAATAAATCCGCATGGGCACGTGGCAAGAAGGAATAAGTAACCGCCTCAATCATACCACGAGTGGCAAGGGCGCGTTTAGCTGTGCGAACACGCCTCTGTCCAATATTAACAGATGGCATTGCTACGATACTGAGAGGCGGCAATGGCACGGCTGGGATATTATCATACCCATGCACACGCATCACTTCTTCAACCAGATCAGCTTCACCGTCGATGTCCATGCGCCATGAAGGCACATCTGTTAGAATACTGTCGCCAGCATCTTGTGGATTAAAGCCCAGACGATCCAATGTTTGCATCATTTCGGCTACGGACACGTCCATGCCACCCAGATCCTTCACGCGTGTTTTGCGTAAACTCACCTGTTTTTTCCACTCAGGACCAGTGCCGTCGGAAACAACATGACTTGGCTCGCCGCCGCAAAGTTCCATAACAAGACGTGTGGCAACTTCCATACCGCTTGCAACAAAATCAGGATCAACGCCGCGTTCAAACCGGTACCGGGCATCAGATTCAATTCCCAAACGACGGCCTGTAGTAGCAACGCAAATAGGATCGAACAAAGCCGCTTCGATAAAGACATTTACAGTCTCTTCGGTACAACCGCTTAGCTCGCCGCCCATAATTCCGCCGATACCTTGCGGAGCGGCGTCATCTGCAATGACGCAATCAGTCGCAGTCAAAGTGTATTCTTCACCATCTAGCGCCAAGACTGTCTCGCCGTCTTTGGCAAGGCGCGGCTGAATATTTCCGTTCAGCTTATCCGCATCAAAAACATGAAGCGGGCGACCTAGATCAAATGTCACGAAGTTCGTAATATCAACTAGCGCAGAAATCGGACGTAAACCGATAGACATCAGGCGATCTTGCATCCATTTCGGGCTTGGTCCATTTTTCACACCGCGAACATAACGACCCTTAAATTGTGAACAAGGAAGCGGCGCGTCTGATGCGTCAAATTTCAGTTCAATATCAATTGGGCTATCAAAAACGCCTTCGACAACCGACAAGTTCGGCGCCTTCAACGTTCCAAAGCCACCGGCGGCAAGATCACGGGCAATGCCGTAAACGCCAAGTGCGTCCTGATGGTTTGGTGTAATTGCAATTTCAATAATTGGATCGTCAAGACCAGCTAGCACTGCATATTGAAGGCCAATTTCTGTATCTTCTGGCAGTTCAATAATACCGTCATGTTCATCTGATACGCCCATTTCGCGCTCAGACACCAACATGCCGTTGCTTTCAACGCCGCGAATTTTCGATGGCTTCAACAGTAAATCTGTTCCCGGAACATAAACACCTGAAGGTGCGAACACACCTTTCATGCCTGTTTTGGCATTCGGCGCTCCGCAGACCACCTGAACAGTTTCGGTGCCTGTATTAACCTGACACACGCGCAAGCGATCAGCATCTGGATGCTGTTCTGCTTTCAAGACGTGACACACACGGAAGGCTTCAAGCTCTTTCGCACGGTCAGTAATTCCCTCTACTTCCAAGCCAAGGGCCGTCAGTTTGTCAGAAAGAACGTCTAGCGGTGCATCAAATTCCAAATGTTCGCGCAACCATGATACGGAAAATTTCATCGGGACAATCCTCCACCAAGTGTTGGCACATCCATTGGCACGAACCCGTAATGTTTTAGCCAGCGCAAATCAGAATCAAAGAATGCCCGTAGATCAGGAATGCCATATTTCAGCATTGCTATCCGGTCGATCCCCATGCCCCAAGCAAAACCTTGATATTCATTAGGGTCAATTCCGCAATGGGCGAGAACTTTTGGATTTACCATTCCGCAACCGAGAATTTCCATCCAGTCGTCACCTTCGCCAATTTTGATATGGTCGCCGGCAAATGTGCAGCGAATATCCATTTCAGCAGACGGCTCTGTGAACGGGAAATAAGACGGGCGGAACCGCATTTCCACATCATCAACTTCAAAGAAAGCCCGGCAAAACTCCTTCAAAATACCTTTGAGGTGTCCCATGTGGCTTGTCTTATCAATAACCAAACCTTCGATCTGGTTAAACATCGGTGTATGCGTTTGGTCAGAATCGCTCCGGTACGTGCGGCCAGGCACGACAATCCGATGCGGTGGTTTAATAGATTGCATGGTGCGAACTTGAACAGAAGACGTATGCGTCCTCAAAAGTTGGCGGCTTCCATCTTCTTTCTCAGGAAAATAGAAAGTGTCATGCATTTGACGTGCAGGATGTTCCGGCGGGATATTAAGCGCCGTGAAATTATGAAAATCATCTTCAACATCCGGGCCTTCAGCAATGGTAAAGCCCATATCCGCGAAAATTTCGGTAATTTCGTCCATAACCTGACTGATGGGATGAATACGTCCCTGCATCTCAGGTCTTACTGGCAACGTGACATCCACACGTTCTGATGCAAGGCGTGCTTCCATCGCGGCCATATTTAGGGTCGCTTTGGCATCGTCAATGGCATCACCAATGGATTGCTTCAGGTTATTAAGCTTAGGAGCCACGATTTGCCGCTCATCTGGAGACATTTTCCCCAAACCGCGCATCATCAGGCTAACCCGACCTTTTTTACCTAAGGCGGAGATTCGGACAGCTTCTAGCGTATCCAGATCTTTAGCGTTGTTAATTTCGCTTAACAACTCACTTTCAAGCGTTTCTATATCCTGCATCGTCTCTTCCAATAAAAAAAGGGGACCCGTAGC
>CAJXWA010000127.1 GCA_913062525.1 uncultured Alphaproteobacteria bacterium
GGCCACAAGGACAAGTCCTTTTGCTTTATCAGATTTTCCAAATCGATATCCAGCGGCAGCCGGCTCATAGGCAAACTCCACATTTGTAAGTCCAGCGCTCTCGAATGCGTTGCCCAGCCGCGTTACGGCCAATTCTTCATCAGGCCGGGCACCTGCGAAAACAACGGGACGTCCTGCGACGACATTTATGGGCTGATCATTTGGTGAAATTTCTGCCTTTTCCAGAAGGTCGCGTAAAATATGAGCGATCATCTCTTCAAGTCCCAATTGACGACTTAGAATTTGTGTCCGACTGAAGCTTTTATCAGCAAGGTAGTTTTTCATGGACATGATGAGGCGCTGGTCGGATCCCCATTCCAAATAATCGGAAATGCCATAAGGGCCGGAACTGTGTTTCAGTACTGGCTTCCCCAACTCGTCATCATCCCAATAACAAATGAGAGATCGAAAATTTCGGCTCTCGCCTAAGTCGGATTTAAAACTGTGATGAATTCTCTCACCCGATGGCATGATCGTTGTTATGACTGTATTGGTCGTGCCAAAATCCAGACCAATGCAAAGGGCATTTGACATGATGAGAGCTTTCCAGAATGAAGTAAGTGACGAAAGGATGTTGCTTTTAGCTATTATTTCTCGTCAATGCGAGATCTTTTTCTGAGTGCTCCCCAATTGTGCGTTCAAGCAGCATAATACAAACGATTTCGCGGTTAGAAAATTACCGACTTTTAATTGGTCATTCGATTTTATCGTTTGATTGGAGTCTAAACTATTTTTTGCATGACTTAAAAACGGCAAAAGAAAAGGCCTCGAAAATTACAGGCTATCAGTTTGTATTTTACCGGGAACGCTCCTGCTAGTTCAATGCCGTATGGCACCGTGTTGGATTAAGAAAGTTAAGTATTCACCTTTCGAACAAACGCGCGGTCTTCAAGAATTCGATGGCAAAGCGCGTTTTAACATTAATTCCAAATCATCTATTTTGAACGGCTTGAGCAATGTTCCAATAATCGTGATCCCTTTTGCACTACCCAAGATTTCTGCCACCCCCAGATACTTTCCGTCATATCCGCTCATTAGAATAACGGGAGCTGATATTTTTTGTACAGATAGCCAAGTGAGTAATTCAAGACCGTCCATATCTGGCATGACAAGGTCCATAACAATGACTGAAGGATTATTTTTGATCCATTCTTTTTGGAAGTCCAGGCAGGTGGTTGTTGGATAGACACTGAAGCCTGCAGTTTCACCCACATGAACAACTATATTTACCATCAAAGGATCATCATCAAGAATGAGGAGTTTAGGCTTAGTCATTAATTACTTCTCCATCTAACGCCTTGCGTATAGCTAAAGCGAGCTCTGGTTGGTTGTAGGGTTTATTCAAGGTAGACCAAGGATATCTTCTCTTCCGTGATACTTGATGAAAAGATCAGCAGTGGGAAAATCACTTAAATCCAAACGATGTTCTTCCACATAGTTATCAAGCGGAAGAATACAGTCATTTTTGGACATTAGCCCTATCCAGTCGGGAGAAAGATAGAAAATGTCGATATCACCACTTTGGGCTTCATGTTCGAAGATAACTTTTTTCCGAAGCTCAAAATGACTATATTGCATCATCTCAATCCTAATACCGGTTTCGTCAGTAAATTTTGAAATCATTGTGCGAATAGTATCCGCCGTCGCTCTGTCTAACATTATCAATCTAATCGTAGTTCCGTCAAATGGTCTTTAATCTCCAGATGCAGTTACAACACTTAATATTGCAAGAAACACAATCAAAAAAAATGCATTTACAAGATAATTTAGATGACATTGGCCAACTATTTACATGCGATTTGCACCCTAATAATTTACACAATTATAGATAAACATATTTCATTATTTTAGTTTAACAATTGTTAATTTAATAAAAATTGGGATTTCAAATTTCTAGTAATATTGGATATTATTTTGAATTGTAGATACTTTATAGATTCGGTATTTGTTGTATTAAAAGCTGTACGTTCACGGTTTTTCGCTTCAGGTATATTTGCATTAAGGTGGAAAATTTGCGGAAATATTGCTATATTTCTATAATTGATGCGAAACATCTATCGTAGTGGTATTCCCCACAAAAATCTCGTTAGATGTTTCTGGAATGCATTTGCGTTAGAGACCAAATGACCGAAGAGCGGACACCCAATACTGCCTAAGTCACGATCTAAAGTGTTTTTAAAAAAATCCAGTACATATTTCATGAGAAACAAGAAAGCCCTCGAAAACAGTAATGTTTTCAAGGGCTTGATATGGTGACCCCAGCACGACTCGAACGTGCGACCTACAGATTAGAAATCTGTTGCTCTATCCAGCTGAGCTATGGGGCCTTGTTTCTTTTGTTAGCCTCTGACGCGACTGTATGAGAAGTTGTCAGAGTAGGCTTTAAGGTTGAGCCTTCGCTCTTTGGGCTCCGACACACGGTAGTCAATACCATTTGCCTCACAATAAGCAACCGCGCCGTCTTTATCATCAAAACTCAATGAGACTTGCGATGTCATATCGTTAGAGCCTGTCCAACCCATAAGTGGATCCGAGAAGCGGGCTTCAGAAGGGGTGTAATCAAGACACCACTTTTTCAAGCCACCACGCCCAGATTGCATAGCGTTTTTCGCCGGTCTGTAAATTTTAGCTTTCAAACTCATGCTCACTACTTTCCACGATGCCCAAATGCCGTTGCAGGCACATAGTCAATTTCTCCTGATCCTGGCGGGTCCCAATACAGTTCCAGCGTAGACGAGTTCTTCTTCTCAAAATAAAGAACTCGCACCGGATACCAGCCTGGCTCAGAAATCTCAAGCTTTATTTCATCCGAAAAGCGATCTCCGTGCACCTCAGGGTCTTCATATACCATTACGCCCCCGATATTCACCTGCACACCGTCATTTGAATGAACCATAATTGTATAAGTGCCAGAAGTTTCGAAATTGATAAAACCGGTAATATCTGCACCAACCAAATCATTTGTTGTGGTAGTGAGCACGTTTCCTTGGCCAACCTGATAGTTCAGCATCGGAATTGGCGTGCCGGATTTCCCCTTATCATATTCCATCCATTCTAGGAATTGATCAATACTGTCAAGTTTGACACCATAATACTGCACAGCCAGCCCTGACGATAGGCTACCGGCCGTTGGCTGCGGGCTCGCGGGCTTTAAGCCCATAGGGCCTGCTGCTGCGCTATTTACTGCAAACATCCCTATTCCAGCAGCGACTAAGCCCGCTTGTAGAGCTTTCATTAATAGTTTCTGTTCGTTATCCCAAAAAGACATAAATCATTCACCTCCCCAAAAGTGATCTACGTCACTGTAATTTCCATTTGTGACAAAGAAAAGATAGTTCCTGCGACAAAGTGAATATTTTTTTGGATTACGATGGGAGTAGGACACAAAAAAGCCTTCTAAGCTATTCACTTAAAAGGCTTTTTGTTGGTCGGGGCGGCAAGATTCGAACTTGCGACCTCTCGCTCCCAAAGCGAGCGCACTACCAGGCTGTGCTACGCCCCGATTGGCTGTGGCGATGATCTACACGGTTGCAGCCTACCCTGCAAGTACATTTTGCATTTTTTTTGAAAATTTAGCCATTTTAATTTCTAAACCGCAGTTTTCCGGGTTCTGTTTGCCGATCTAATATACTGAAAAACAGCATCGGCCTTAAACATTGTCCGCGTTCCAACTTTCAGCTCCCCCCGAACAAAAGCTAAAGTTCGGGTATCACGAACGACTTCACAGTGCGCTTCCACCCAGTCGCCCTCTTTGACGGGGAGTAAAAACTCCGAGTTCATTTTAACGGTTACGCATCGCTTTCCGTATCGGTGGTTGATAGACCGTGCAAGTGCAGAGTCGGCAAACGACATCAACATCCCTCCATGAACAAAGTTTACACCGTTCAAATGACGATCATCTGCAATGAAAGCCCGGACCACAGTTTCAGCATCAATTATCTTCTCGAAATAAGGTCCGTTTCGCGTTGCAAAAGCGGCATGCCCTTGGACTTCACTAAAACCATCTGGAATTGCCGATCGGGATATAATTGTTTTTGTCATTTTTGAACCCATTGTCGTTATTTATTTTGAAGAGGAACCGTTAAGCGATTACCAATTTGTACATTGTGTGTTTTTGCAAATCCAGCGTTTACCTCAAGCACATAACGAGCAGGCAGCTTTGTGCCAACAATGCTCAAATCTTCAGGAAGAGCGTTATACTTAATATAAACCACAACACCTTTTTCATTGGCAAAGATCATATCTAGGGGAATAAAGGTATTTTTCATCCACATGGTGACGTGTTTTTGTTTTTTAAAATCAAATAGCATTCCGTGTTCAGGGTGAAGGCTTTTACGGCTCATAAGTCCCTTTGCTCGAGTTTCGGGAGTATCGACAAGTTCAACATTTAGCGCCACCATTTCTGTCTTCTGATCAATCATCAGAACGAATAAATCAGCGGCAGCACGAACCGAGGTTCCCCCATAAAAAATACTCAAAAAACACCAAAGAGCCACTATGCTAATTTTCTTTGCCATTAATACTTTTTTCCCTATAGTACCCCATCCTCGGGGGGAGCTGAGTTTGCTGAGAGGTTCCAGTTTGGAACGACCCCTGTACCTGATCAGGTTAAAGCCTGCGTAGGAACGAGAGTTATATGGTCGCAAACGATACATCATCTGTAGCCATTGCTGCAATGAAAGACGGGGCTACTTCTGCATTTGACAAAAAGCAGAAACGCGGTTGCTCGGCTATTGGCTTGTCCATAACTTTACCCGTGATTTCCTACAGCGGTAAAGTCATCTTGGAAGACTTCAAGATTGAACTTAAACCCGGTACAATAACGTGCCTTCTCGGCCCAAGCGGCGTTGGGAAAACCAGCATTCTGAAATCGATTGCCGGCATACTGCCACTTGCTGCCGGCAGCGATATACGGGCAAGCGACGGCGAGGCGATTATGGGACGTATCGCCTATATGGATCAGAAGGATTTATTACTTCCCTGGTCAAGCGCACTAGATAATTTACTAATCGCCGCTCGTTTGCGCGGCGAAAAAGTTGACAGACACCGTGCAAAGGCACTTCTGGCGGCGGTTGGGCTTGCGGGCAAGGCATCTGAGCTTCCAAGCACCTTGTCTGGCGGTATGAGACAACGTGTATCCTTAGCTCGCACATTGATGGACGACGCCCCAATCGTCCTAGTGGACGAGCCCTTTTCGGCCCTCGACGCGATCACACGTCATAGATTGCAAGCACTGCTCGCTCAATTATGTGCTGGCCGAACGACCCTCATGATTACGCATGATCCTATGGAAGCCCTCCGCCTTGGGCATCAAGTCTACGTTCTTGCGGGCGATCCAGTTAAATTGACGCCAATCGATGATTTAGGCGATCAAATCCCAAGAGATCCAACGCTTAGCTCGCTGAAAGAAAAGTACAACCAAATTCTTGATCTGCTTGGTATGCAAAAGGATCTTGGGTAATGGCTAAGTTCTTAAGATTGACGATTACGGTTTCGGGACTACTTGGTATCTGGTGGCTGGTTGTTTGGGCCACATCATTGCCAAAATTCATTCTCCCAAGCCCTTTGCAGGTTTTTATAAAATTTAGCGAACGCTATGACATAATTTTTGAAAATGCGGTTACCACAGCCACTGAAATCTTGCTCGGCCTTGCGTTTGGAATATCACTGGGTGTTTTATCGGCCTTGGCCATCTCCATTCACCGTGGGGTCAAACAATGGGTCATGCCGGTGCTAGTTGCAAGCCAGGCAATTCCCGTTTTTGCTATCGCTCCTTTACTTGTTCTTTGGTTTGATTACGGAATTACGTCCAAAGTGGTTATGGCCACTTTGATCATATATTTTCCAGTAACGGTGAGCTTTCTTGATGGTTTGAACAGAACATCTAGCGATTGGCGCGACATGGCATCTGTTATGCAGTCGCGCTCAAAATCAGCGGCTCCCATGCGCTTGTTCCGTCTATACCGATATATAAAAATTCCATTCGCTCTGCCCGCATTGGCCTCAGGCATTCGTGTTGCGGCGGCCGTTGCCCCCATTGGCGCCGTCGTCGGTGAGTGGGGTGGGTCGTCGTCCGGACTTGGATATTTAATGCTTCATGCAAACGGCCGCATGCAAACCGACCTTCTCTTCGCCAGCCTACTAACATTAACTGTTATGGCTATATCATTGTTTTATCTAACAGATTACATCCTGAAACTGGCCCTAAAATGGCAACCCGACCAGGAAACTCTCACTTAAAATTGGAGAAACCACCAATGAAATTGAAACTTGCCGCTGCTGTTATGGTTGCGTTCTTTGCCGTCAAACCAGCTGTGGCCGCGGAAAAACTCACGGTCCTGCTGGATTGGTTTGTGAACCCAGATCACGCTCCATTAATCATTGCTCAAGAAAAAGGAATTTTCAAAAAAAATGGTCTTGATGTTGAGTTAATCGCACCTGCAAATCCGAACGATCCACCTAAGCTTGTTGCTGCAGGTAAAGCACCACTTGCAGTATCGTACCAGCCGCAACTTCATGTTCAGGTTGATGAAGATCTCCCTCTAAAGCGGATCGGCACATTGGTTGCGACACCGCTAAACAGTCTTGTAGTTCTCAAAGACGGACCGATTAAGAGCATCGAAGATCTAAAAGGTAAAAAAGTCGGATTTTCGGTTGGTGGGTTTGAAGAAGCCTTGCTTAAAGCGATGCTGAACCGTCACGGTTTAAAACTAACTGATATCGAAATGATCAACGTGAATTTCAGCCTGTCCCCCTCACTCCTTGCAGGTAAAGTTGACGCAGTAATCGGTGCATTTCGGAACTTCGAATTAAATCAAATGGATATTGAAGGTTACCCTGGACTGGCATTCTACCCAGAAGAAGAAGGGGTCCCCAGCTACGACGAGTTGATCATTATTGCCAACAGTGAAAACCTCAAAGATCCTCGTTTCAAACCATTCCTTGCAAGCCTTGAAGAAGCAGTTCAGTTTATTGTGAACCATCCAGATGATGCATGGAAGTTGTTCATCAAGAGCCATAAAGATTTGGATGATGAGCTTAACCGCCGTGCTTGGCGCGATACACTTCCGCGTTTTGCGCTTCGTCCAAGTGCCCTAGATAGCAACCGCTACGCCCGCTTTGCAAAATTTTTGAAAGATTCTGATCTTATCAAGACAGTAAAGAGCACAAGTGATTATGCGGTTGAAATCAAATAATTGTTTTTGACATACAACGCGAAAAGGCAGGATAAATTCCTGCCTTTTTTGTGAGAAATTCACGGCACTTAGTGAGTTAGGTGCTCTATCTCAGCTGCTTGCGGGCCTTTGTCACTGTCACCGACACGTACACGCAATGTTTGTCCTGCCTGGACAGGCATTGCGCCTTCATTGCGGATCGTTTCCATATGAATGAAAATATCTTGAGTTCCTTCGCCGCGCGTTAAAAACCCATACCCTTTTACAGGATCAAACCACTTAACAACGGTATCGACAAATTCACCCTCAGCTCTAACTGCCGGATGTCGGGTTACGTTAGATGGTTCTACTGGGCTTGGCTGGAACGGAACTGCTGTCGATGTGTCAATGTCGAGAATTTTAATCGCCTGAAGTCCTTTTCCCCTACGAGCAACTTGGCAACTGACCGTTACACCTTCTGCAACATATTCATGACCGCTTTCGCGCAAACAGGATAAATGCAAGAAAATATCACCAGGTTCATTTTCAGGAACAAGGAAACCAAATCCTTTTACTGTGTTAAACCACTTCACTCTGCCCTTAAGCTCGAATGTTTCTTCATCTGTATTGTAGGTCATTTTAACTTCAGTACTACTATGCAACTGCTCGATTTTTGCTGACATCAGGTAACTCCCACTCGTCTGTCATCGACCCCCACCGATACTTTACAATAACTCGTTATATACTAATATTCAATATTAGCTTAACCTTAAATTTGCATTAATTGCTAATAAACCGCGTTAAAACACCTCTATTCAATGTTTATTTATCCGTCAGGTTGAATATAAAAATTTCAATTTGATGCCTTTGGAAACAATGTTCTGAATCGAATGCCATGAAAAAGAGAAACTAGCGCGACCAAACCCTCTCTCCGATGCGACAAATTCAGTGTTCCATCTTGCGACCAGAGCCGTCTCGTGTCATACACTGTTGGAAATTTTGCGGCTAGCGGGGCACCCCCCCTTTATTTGAGGAAATTCATTTGAGAACTATCAGCCTGATATTAGTTCTATTTGCGGTCTGGCTTCTGTTTTCCGGGATCTATACACCACTGATCATGGGTTTTGGTATTGCCTCGTGCGTTGTTGTTGCGCTTATCGCCCGCCGTATGGATGTCATTGATCATGAAGGTCTCCCTGTTCAACTAGGCCCTAAAATGATCCTCTATTGGGGTTGGTTGATGGTCGAAATTGTAAAAGCCAACCTAGACGTTGCAAAATGCGTATTATTTCCAAAAAAACATTTAAGGCCGAGCCTGTTTCTGTCCAAGATAACGCAGAAAAGCGACCTTGGACGCGTAATCTACGCAAACTCGGTTACGCTAACGCCCGGTACAGTTACTGTGGATTTGCACGAAGACAATATTTTGGTTCATGCCCTGACCATTGGCTCTGCTGACGGCGTTAAAAGTGGAGAGATGGACCAAAAAGTAACAAAAGTAATGGGGGAAGAATGAGTTTTTTCACTGTCACAGCCATTGCAATACTCGTGAGTGTTGCTTTAGCCCTCACCCGCGCAATTCTTGGCCCAACGTCCTATGACCGAATTTTAGCTGTAAATGCCATTGGGACCAAAACTGTCCTTCTGATTGCTGTTGTTGGCTTTATGAACGGTCGTCCTGATTTTCTGGATCTCGCTATTGTATACGCCCTAATGAACTTCATTGGCACTTTAGCCGTTCTTAAGTACTTCAAATTCGGATCCTTGCGCGGTGGTCTCTCTAGGTTTCATGGGGAGGAGAAATAATGATGGAATTACTTCTCGATATCTCAACATGGATCCTCATGATGACGGGTTGCGCCTTTCTACTGATTACAGGCGTTGGGCTACTTCGGTTTCCCGATATCTATACGCGTATTCACGCAGGCGGCATGGCCGATACGTTAGCAACTTTCTTGATTTTTGGTGGCCTCGCCCTGCAAAGCGGTTTTACACTCGTCACCGTTAAATTGGTTTTCATTGTGGCCTTTATTTTCATCACTAGCCCTACGGCGACCTACGCTTTGGCTCAAGCTACATTTATCGCCGGTCTGAAGCCCGTTGTCGACGGCTTTGGGGATGACGGCCCTGATGAAAATTCGAACACTGCCAAGGTTAAGGACTGAGTACATGGAAGAGTTCACAAGCGTTTTTCTGATGTTACTGTTGGTTGCGAGTGCTCTTGCAGTTTTGTATGTACGTAACCTTTTCGTGGCAACCATGCTTTTGGGCGCCGTCAGTTTCATTATGGCGCTTATTTTTGTGACCCTAGACGCCGTTGACGTTGCCTTTACCGAGGCGGCAGTTGGTGCCGGGATCAGTACTGTACTTTACCTAGGCACTCTCGCCCTTGTCGGCCCACATGAAAAAGGTTCCATAAAGAAACCAGTTTTACCTTTGTTATTGTCCTTGGCCGTTGGCGGTGTTTTGATTTACGCCACGTTTGAAATGCCAATTGTCGGCTCGCCTGACACACCTGTTCAACAAAGCCGCCTAACTGAGCGATTTTTGGTCCAAAGCCTTGATGAAATCGCAGTTCCTAATATCGTAACGTCAGTTCTTGCTAGTTATCGCGGGTTTGATACCTTTGGCGAGACGACGGTTATCTTCACCGCAGGTATTGCTGTTTTACTAATTTTAAGTCAGGTCCGCATCCGCCGTAAAGAAGACTTGGCTGATGGTGAGGTTGAAGACGAGCAAGACTCCCTTGAAGCTCAGCTCGCCCCTCAAATCAAAGACACGAGTGCTCCAAGTGCCAGCCCTCATGATCTTATTCCACATGTGGTCGCAAAACTTCTAATCCCATTTGTTCTTCTATTTGGATTTTATGTTCAGTTTCACGGAGACTTTGGTCCGGGTGGTGGCTTTCAGGCGGGTGTAATTTTTGCCGCCGGTTTCATTTTATATTCTCTCGTCTTCGGGTTGGAATTCACACAAAAGTTATTGCCATTGCGAGTTGTGGAATATGGCCTAGCCGCTGGTGTTTTATTGTATGGCGGCGTCGGTGTTGTGAGTATGCTGTTGGGCGGAAACTTCTTAGATTACAACTTGCTATCAGCAGATCCTGTGGCGGGTCAGCACTTAGGAATTCTCCTTGTTGAGCTTGGTGT
>CAJXWA010000128.1 GCA_913062525.1 uncultured Alphaproteobacteria bacterium
AAAGAATTTATCCATAAGCGCGGTGAGTTTACGGTGAATATTGCCCTAATTGAAAAGGGTAAGCCGACCATTGGCGTTATCCATGTGCCCGCGAAAAACACGACCTATTATGCGTCTGGCCCTGGGGAGGCTTGGATTGTTGAGCCAGATGTCGAAGCCCGAAAAATACAAGTTCGCAGCGCCCCTGAAGAAGGTTTGACAGTTGTCGCAAGTCGCTCTCACAGAACACCTGAAACAGATGATTATATCGCGAAATACAATGTGGCAGATTTGATCTCGGCTGGATCATCTTTAAAATTATGCCTAGTGGCTGAAGGTAAGGCTGATTTATATCCCCGCCTTGGGCGGACTATGGAATGGGATATCGGCGCGGGCCAAGCCATTTTGGAAGCCGCTGGTGGCCGCGTAGAGACACTGGATGGCGCTCCGCTTGGATATGCTAAAGACGGCCATGACAATCCGTTTTTTGTTGCCAAGGGAAAGATCTAAATCTTTCCCCCAGCATTTAGTTAATTACAGGCATTCCTGAAATTTAACGGGCTGACCGGCGGATGGGCCGATCAGTTCGCCGTCGCGCATCACTTGGCGACCGCGAATAATTGTCCCCACAGGCCAACCCTTTACCGTTTTACCAGCAAACGGTGTCCAGCCACATTTGGACTCGATCCAGTCTTCCGTGATCTCTTGGCTACGGTTCATGTCGACTATGGTCAAGTCTCCGTCAAAACCAACACCAATCCGCCCCTTACCTGCGATACCGTAAATCCGCGCGGGTCCAGCAGAAGTTAGATCAACCACATGTTCAAGGGACAATTCACCTTTGTTGCAATGATCCAGCATCAAAGGAAGCAGCGTCTGAACACCCGGCATCCCTGATGGGCTTTCTGGATAAGGTCTTTCTTTTTCTTCACGTGTATGAGGTGCGTGATCGGATCCGATCACATCAACGACCCCATCTCTCAAAGCTTGCCATAATCCAAGGCGATGTTCTTCCCCTCGAATTGGCGGGTTCATTTGCGCAAAACTACCAAGCTCTTCGTAACATTCAGGGGCGGACAGCGTTAGATGCTGCGGCGTTGCCTCCACAGTTGCGATGTCTTTATATTGCGCAAGCAGTTCCATTTCTTGTTTTGTCGTAATGTGTAAAACGTGAATACGCCGGCCTGTCTCACGGGCAATGGCCAACACACGCTGTGTCGCTTTGTAGGCAACTTCCTCATCGCGCCAGATCGGATGATTTAACACTGTATCCTTTGCCAGATGACGGCGTTCTATCAGGCGCGGCTCGTCCTCGGCATGGATCGCAACACGGCGAGATCCTGCCTTAAAAACCCGGCGAATATCAGCATCATTATCAACAAGCAAACTTCCCGTGGAAGAACCCATAAACAATTTAACGCCAGAGACACCTTCTTCACGTTCCAACATCGCAAGTTCTGATACATTTTCAGCTGCAGCACCTATAAAGAAGGCAAAATCTGTCCACGCCTTTGCACGGCCCCGTCGCACTTTATCTGCCATATCAGCGGCAGTTAAAGTTAATGGATTTGTGTTCGGCATTTCGAAGATCGCAGTTACACCGCCTTGGGCAGCGGCAGCGGTTCCTGTCGCCAAATCTTCCTTATATTCAAGTCCCGGCTCGCGAAAATGAACTTGTGTGTCAATGACCCCCGGTAACACATGAAGGCCCGTTGCATCGATAACTTCCTTGGCATCCACATTGCTAAGGTTACCGATGGCAATAATTTTCTCGTCCTTAATGGCGATATCCGCAACCATCGTACCGCGGTGGGATACGACAGTACCGTTTTTAACGTACAGATCTGCTTGCATATTTTTTCGAGCCTCCGTGAAAAGATGCCCATTCTTAACCTGCAATTGAGCCATTGCCAAGACTTGAGCGCTTGCAACTTCTATTCTGAATGATAGGGTACCCTCAACCTAGCCCATATTCAGCAAAATGAAACAAATGCCCCTAACAAATATAGCTCCTCTGATCAATCGATCACTCTTGCGCCTTGTCGGTGCAGATACCGTAGATTTTCTACAAAACCTCGTCAGCAATGATCTGAAAACTCTTGCCAATCAGAAAGTTGTCTATTCAGCATTACTGACACCGCAGGGGAAGTTTTTGCACGATTTTTTTGTGATCGAATGGGACGATGACATCTATCTTGATTGCTTGACAAGTCGGCTTCCCGATCTCACTAAACGGCTGACTATGTATAAATTACGTGCTGATGTTACCCTAGCCGATGTCAGTGAAGAGTTTGATTTATATGCGGCATTTGGATCCGCACCGAGTGAGTACCCAAATGAGCTTGGAGGCATGAGCAAGAATAGCGACGGTGTTATTTATGCCGACCCCAGACTAAAATCCTTGGGTCACAGAATTGTTTCAAGAAAAGGCTCTAGTTTGAAGGCCCTCATCCCAAACAGTGCTGATGTGGCGTTTTCTGCGTATACGGCCCACCGCTTATCGCTGGGCGTGCCAGAAGGCGGCACGGATATCGTTCCGGAAAAGAATTTCTTGCTTGAAGCAAATTTCGAAGAATTGAACGGCGTCAGCTTTTCGAAAGGATGTTATGTTGGACAAGAATTGACCGCACGGACTAAATACCGGGCAAAAATCAAAAAACGCCTTTTTAGTTTCCATCATGACGGTGATGATCTTGAAGTTGGCGACAGTATATCACTTGACGATGTCGAAATTGCAGTCGTCGCGGCCTTCCAAGCCCCATATGGCCTTGCTTTCACCCGTCTGAAAAATTGGGAAAATTCGAGCAATGGGTCAAGTTTGACCACATCTTCAAATATTACAATCACCAAACCAGATTACGTCATCCTTCCCGATCTTACGGACTAAGAGCCTTGTGTCATTTGTTCAAATACCGTAAGTAAGAACAAAGCATGAACCATTGAAGGGTGCCAGAAATGACGGATTTTACGAACTTAGGCGTTGATGGCATACACCGCTGCACATGGTGCGGGGATGATCCGTTTTACCAAGCCTATCATGATGAAGAGTGGGGCGTCCCCATTTATGACGGTCGGGCACTCTATGAGAAACTTATCCTTGATGGATTTCAAGCCGGCCTCTCTTGGATAACCATACTGAAAAAGCGCGATAATTTTATTCAAGCGTTTGATCAGTTTAATCCTGAATTGATTGCGCGGTACGACGACGCCAAAATCGAACAGCTTATGCAAGACAAAGGCATTGTTCGAAACCGCTCCAAGATTATGGGAACCATTGCAGGTGCGCAGTTGTTTTTGGAAATCGAAGAAAAAGAAGATGGTTTCTCGAAACTCCTATGGAATTATTTGGACGGCGAAGTTCTCCAAAACAATTGGGAGAGCAAGGAACAAGTGCCCGTAGCAACTGAACTCAGCAAACAAATATCTAAAGATTTAAAATCTCGTGGGTTTAAGTTTGTCGGCCCCACAATTGTTTATGCCTTTATGCAAGCGGTCGGAATGATCAACGATCATCAAAAGAATTGCTTTCGCCATAACCAATTAAAATAGAGGAGCCGGTGGCATGCGACAAAATCAAGCGTCCATGGCGAAATATTATATGGATAAATACGGCGATCAGGTGTTAGATAAGCTTGAGTTGGACGCCAAATATTGCGAGCAGAAAAATGATTTACCGCGCCGTAATAGGCTGCTTCGTATAAGAGATCAAATCTTGCTAGATGGTCAATCGTTCACAAGTTGAGATAGTAGGAATGAACCATGTCCCCACGCCTAAAAGCCGAAATTTGGGTAAAAGCCCACATTCGGACCTGCAGCTTTATGAACGTACCCGTTTTCGTGGTTCGGCGCGGCGACGACACTGCAGGAACCGTATTAATTAAAATTAACCGGTTAAATAATAAATTTAGAGTTCTTACGCCAACAACTGACTTCGAAACCGGCGGGCGGCAATGGCTGCAAGCAACTGGCACCGATTGGGTAGAGGAAGAAATCGCGGATACTTATATTGAAAAACAAATCAGTTTTGATTGCGATATTTGGGTCATTGAAATTGAAGATGCTGAAGGCCGTCATTTTCTCCAAGACAAAGTTGTCGCTTAAAAGTTATTTTGGCGCGATAGCCGCCAATCTTTTCTCAAGGGCTTTATCAAGCTCTTCGCGTCGTGATGATACATCTAGGAGCCAGTCATAACGGCTTTGAACATGCTGAGAAATCATGCGTGAACGTCTCACATATTCTCTGCCTTTAATTTGCCTCGCAAGCCTATTATCCTTCTCTTCAATCAGCACTTTCAAACCAATCATGAACTGATCTGGAGTCTCGCAAATTACGGCAAACTCTCCACGGGGGTCTGCCGCCTTATAGACAAGGGAGCTAGCAAGCGGGACGGCGCCACACCCTGCAGCCTCCACCAATTTCAAATCAGACTTTGTCCGATTAAATACTGTATCTAACAAGGGCATTAATGATACATCCGCGGCCATTAAATGCTTTTTGTATTCTTCATAAGAGCAGCGCGGTGTAAATTCCTTATTGTCGGTTTCCAGCACATCAAAAAACTCCTGATCCATAATCACATCAAAATGAAAACTGCCCATAACAGTTGACAGCATTTTATTAATCATGGGCATAATTGGCCGCCAATCAGCCCGCCGGTTCAATGCGCCAAAGAAGATACGGCAAACCGGCGATGGTTCGGACAAATCTCTATCTGGAAAAACATCAAGCTGGTTTGGAAAAACAGCAACTTCAGGGTTAAATGCCGAAAATAGATGAGCCAGTTCATCATTTGTAGTTTGGATCGCATGAACACCGGCGAAGGAAAGAAAACTATTCTTTTCAATTTTTGGCCAAGGTGAATAATGGTCATCAAATTCTGTTACGATTAGATATCCAGCACGGCGAAGGCTTTGAATGTGGGCAAGCGACTTCTCGAACGATAGAACTGGTCTGTGCCACAGAAATATTTTCCGAAGATCCTTGTGCCCTTGCACAATTTTTTGGCCCCGCTGGATATGACAAAGCACCCCGGGCATACTCGACAAAGCGCCCAAAGGTTCCCCAATCCGGACATCATTCACCCCGCCAATCGGCTTCAGAACTTGGGCTTGAATACGCAATTGAGGAACAACATCAGTATTAAGGCATAACAGAAATCGAGATGATTTTATGGCCGAAGATAACTGATCAAGCTCAGAGGCCATGCTGGGAGTTACTTCTTTTTGATGCTGCAGCCATCTTGAAAATACAGCCACATCATCGCGAGCAAGCCGCTCGATCCGAAAGCCTCCGTCCGTTATATTACGTCTAAGAGCCTGGGAATATGCCTGCGTTTTAGTAATCAGCGCTTTAATAAAACTAACCGGGAATGCTTTCCCCTTGCCCAACTGTTTCTCCAACCGAAGAAAAAAGAACGGGTTCAGAATTTCAGCGATAATCAGGCCATCTTCGCTCAAAACACTGCCCAACGCATCCAAATCGCTTTTCAAATCTTGATCTTTGAACATTTGGCCTGCCAGTACCACAGCATCGTATTCGTCAACGAAATCAATTTGATCCGCAATATGTAGTTTCAGCCGTTTTAGATTTGGAAACCGTTCTTGATGGCAATTTGGAGATAAGCGCCTAAAGGCAGTGCCAATATGTACCGCCTCTATTCCAACGAGGGCTATTCTGCCTGCGTTCCGCGGAATTAATTTCAAGCAAGACATTTCTCTAGATTTTAGGGGCACGACTGGCTTCATTAGTCTTCTGCTTTTTCAAATTTCTTCGAGTAGGTGGCTTTAGTTTATGGCGAAAATGATTAAAACATTCTATCTTTGAAATAACAAACCAACACGGATAGTCGGATTTTTATAAAAGGTAGGCGAGTAGTATAGATGCAACAATATCTGGATCTTCTAAATACGGTCCGAAAAACAGGAAACTTCAAAGGCGATCGTACTGGCACGGGCACATACAGCCTGTTTGGGCATCAAATTCGATTTGATCTGTCGCAAGGATTTCCTATGCTCACCACGAAAAAATTGCATTTAAAATCCATTATTCACGAACTCCTGTGGTTTCTTGCAGGAGATACGAACATTAAGTACCTCAAAGATAATGGAGTTCGCATTTGGGACGATTGGGCGGATGAGAACGGTGACTTGGGCCCGGTTTATGGCTATCAGTGGCGATCTTGGCCGGCGCCAAACGGCGAACATATTGATCAAATTTCAAATCTAGTTGCTCAGATCAAAGCCAACCCAAATTCAAGACGTCATATTGTAACAGCGTGGAATCCCTCCGAAGTAGACAATATGGCGCTGCCTCCCTGCCATTGCCTTTTCCAATTCTATGTGGCCGACGGTAAGTTATCTTGCCAACTCTACCAACGTAGCGCCGATGTGTTTCTAGGTG
Source organism: uncultured Alphaproteobacteria bacterium (assembly GCA_913062525.1). Taxonomy (GTDB): domain Bacteria; phylum Pseudomonadota; class Alphaproteobacteria; order Sneathiellales; family Sneathiellaceae; genus Sneathiella. Next base: position 6,380 of record CAJXWA010000128.1, read on the forward strand.
TTCCCTTTAACATTGCCTCCTATGCGCTTCTCACAATGATGATGGCGCAAGTGTGTGACTTAAAGGTTGGAGATTTTGTCCATAGTTTTGGGGATGTCCATCTTTACGCAAATCATGTTGAGCAAGCAGACCTCCAGCTATCTCGCACATCCGGCGCCCTTCCAACAATGACTATTAATCCTGATATTCGAAATATCTTTGATTTTAAATTCGATGATTTTTCGCTTGAAAATTATCAAGCTTTGCCGAGCATTCCAGCTCCAATAGCAGTGTAGGGAGACAACAATGCTAGTGAGCGGAATTTTGGCTGTCTCTGAGAATAATGTCATCGGATCTGAAAATGACCTTCCCTGGCGTCTATCTAATGACTTGAAATGGTTTAAAAAAAACACCCTGAACAAGCCCATGATTATGGGACGAAAAACATTTCAGTCCCTTCCAGGCTTGCTGCCCAATCGCACTCATATTGTGCTGACGAGAGACCCGTCTTTTAGCGCAGAAAATGTAGTGATTGCCCACACGGTATCAGAAGCCCTTACCCTTGCGGAATCCGATGCAACTGCTAAGAGCCAAGATGAGATTATGATCATCGGTGGCGGCGAAATTTACAAATTATTTGGTGATCAGATCGGGCGTTTCTATATTACACGTGTCCATACATCCGTAGACGGTGACACCTATTTTGAGCCATTGGATGACGACCACTGGAGCCAATCTTTTAGCGCTAAAAATGAAGCCTCAGCTAAGGATCAATTTAATCATACTTTCTGCATATATGAGCGCCTGAGCGAAAACTAACGCTAATACCATTTCACCCCTTCCAATATGGCAGACAAATGTCTATATTGAAGGTGTTGGGCAACCAACTATAGCGATAAACGTTTCGTGGAATAAACGTTGCGGACCCGGGGGCGGTACCCGGCGCCTCCACCATTTCTATGGGGGCGAAATAGGTTCGACGCGCGCAATAAAGACGTCATTTTTGCTCGGCATGATACCACCGTTACCGGGGTCAAAACTACAAATGCAAACGATAATGAAGCATTTGCCGTAGCTGCTTAATTGCACTACACGGGGTTCGGAGGGGCACCTGGCAACAGAAGCCCCTTCACTTGAAACAATGGGAACCTCCCCAACTAGTTTGCTCACCCAATTTACGGTCGAGCTGGAGTGTTACAAAAGAGATGGTCAGCGAAATCAACTACAACCAACTTGTGGAACGTGCATTGCTTAATGTTGTTCGCGACTCCATAAATCATGCTGCTAAACACGGCTTGTCTGGACAGCAGCATTTCTATGTGACCTTTAAAACCCACGCTCCTAATGTGTCCATACCCTCCCATTTGAAGGAGCGGTACGAAGACGAAATGACAATCGTTCTCCAGCACCAATATTGGGATCTAATTGTTGAAGATGATTTCTTCAGTCTCGGCCTCAGCTTCAATCATCGGCGTGAAACACTCGTCATCCCCTTTGATGCGATTTCTGCCTTTGCCGATCCATCGGTTCAATTTGGCCTGCAGTTTAACATTGACGGCGGCGAAAACTCTGCTGTGACTGAAGACGGCGACACATCACCATTTGATCAGGCTTCGGATGAAGAAAAACCCGCTAAAAAAGAAGAACATAAAGCAGGTGAAGTCATTGCCCTCGATGCTTTTCGCAATAACAAGTAATTTTTCAATCCCTTTACTTTCACGAGGTTAGGCACCAACGCTTCCTGACTTAATCCAAAGCAGGAAGCACATCTTTGAGGCCTCCTCCCAAGGTTTGACAGGACGAACGAAACAATGTCAGAATTCCAATATCAGGATATTTTCTCACTCGGCCCCGACACGACGCCTTATCGGAAACTCACCGATAAGCATGTCTCGACCATTGAAGTCGACGGCAAGGAAATTTTGAAGATAGAGCCCGAAGCGCTAGAACTTTTGACGGCTGAAGCAATGCGCGATGCAGCCCATCTCTTGCGCCCTGAACATCTCCAACAAGTTGCCGACATACTTGAAGACGATGAAGCCTCAGATAACGATAAGTTTGTCGCAACTGAACTTCTAAAGAACGCCAATGTTGCGGCTGGCATGGTGCTGCCGAGCTGCCAAGACACAGGCACCGCCATTATCATGGGCAAAAAAGGCCAATATGTTTGGACCGAAGGCAATGATAAAGAGGCTCTTTCGAAGGGCGTTTTCAAAACATATACAGAAACAAGCTTGCGCTACTCTCAACTGGCTCCTTTGAGCATGTATGACGAGAAGAACACTGGCACTAATCTGCCCGCGCAAATTGATATCTATTCCACAGACAGCAACAGCTATGATTTTCTGTATGTTGTTAAGGGCGGTGGGTCGGCAAATAAAGCTTTTTTGCACCAAGCCGTTCCTAGCGTGTTGACACCTGACCGTTTGGTGCCGTTCATTGAAGAGAAAATCACAGAGCTCGGCACATCCGCATGCCCACCGTATCATTTGGCTATTGTCATTGGCGGTACATCCGCAGAAGACACCATGAAAACGGTTAAGCCCGCCTCAACTAAATATTACGACAATCTACCCACATCCGGGAATGAGCTTGGACGTGCTTTCCGTGACCTAGAAATGGAAGACGCCGTTCACAAAATTTCCCAAAATATTGGTATTGGCGCACAGTTTGGCGGCAAATATTTCTGCCATGACGTTCGCGTCATTCGGCTTCCTCGGCACGGCGCCAGTGTTCCAATCGGCATCGGCGTCTCTTGTTCTGCTGACCGACAAGTTAAAGGCAAAATCACTAAAGACGGCGTCTTTCTTGAACAGTTAGAGACAGATCCAGCCCGGTTCCTACCGACAATTTCAAAAGAACAGCTAGGTGCCGATGTTGTCAAAATTGACTTGAACCGTCCAATGAAAGAAATCTTGGAGACCTTGACCCAATATCCAATTCGGACGCGGTTAAGCTTGTCGGGTACCATTATTGTAGCCCGGGATTTAGCCCACAGAAAATTGCGGGAACTCTTGGAAGCGGGACAAGAACTGCCACAATATTTCAAAGATCACATCATTTACTATGCGGGACCGGCAAAAACCCCCGAAGGATATGCGTCTGGATCATTCGGCCCAACAACAGCTGGCCGCATGGACGGATATGTTGACCAATTCATGGAAAATGGCGGCAGCATGATTATGCTCGCAAAAGGCAATCGCAGCAGAGTAGTTGTAGATGCTTGTAACAAACATGGCGGTTTTTATCTTGGCTCCATCGGCGGGCCGGCTGCAATCTTAGCGCAAGACAACATCAAAAAAGTTGAAGTACAAGAGTTTGAAGAACTCGGAATGGAAGCCATTTGGCGAATTGAGATTAAAGACTTCCCCGCCTTCATCGTAACGGACGATAAAGGCAACGATTTCTTCGCCCGCAAACGTTAAACATATTGGTAACCCCGCATGACTGATGACATCGTCAAACATTCTGTCAGTATTGCGGGGCACCGAACCAGCATTTCTTTGGAAAAAGAATTTTGGGTCATTTTCTGCAGAGTGGCCGAAAATCGCAAAGTGAGCATCAACGCGCTAATTGCAGAAATTGACGAAACCCGAACAGGTAATTTGTCCAGTGCCATTCGGTTATTTGCACTTCATGAAATCATATCAAACCCCGAGCTCGCAAATCAGTTGATTTCCTGACTTGAATTAGCTGCTACAGTGTTTACTCTATTAGCTTCTGTACACACTATTAGGGGGATCTGTTAATTATGGGTGATGTCGTCAACCTCAACAAATTCCGCAAGCAAAAAAAACGCGATACTGATCGTGATAAAGCCGGAGAAAACAGAACAAAGTTCGGCAGAAGTAAATTGGAAAAAAACAAAGAAAAACAACATTCTGACAAAACTGAAGCTGATCTTTCA
>CAJXWA010000129.1 GCA_913062525.1 uncultured Alphaproteobacteria bacterium
ATTTCGAAGGAAATGCACATGACCGATCAAGTGGAAAGCCGAAAACTGATTGCAGCCAGCTGGTTTAAAGATCTACGAGATCAGATTCGGAACGCCTTCGAGCAATTAGAAGAAGACTTAACAGGTCCTAACAGCGATATGCCTCCAGCCAAATTTGAAGTTACCCAATGGGATCGCCCCGGCGGCGGTAGCGGCGAAATGTCTGTGATGAAGGGCCGTGTCTTTGAAAAAGTGGGTGTGAATATATCCACTGTCTATGGCGAATTTTCCGACGAATTTCGGCAAAACATTCCGGGCACGGAAGAATCAGGCTCTTTCTGGGCCAGTGGCATTTCGTTGGTGGCCCATATGCGATCCCCGCTCGTGCCCGCTGTCCATATGAATACCCGCCATATCGTTACTGGATCGTCTTGGTTTGGCGGTGGCGCCGATCTAACACCGATGTATCCCAACGATGGAGATACAGCTGCTTTTCATGGCGCTTTAAAAGCAGCGTGCGACAAACATGACGACACTTATTACCCGCGCTTTAAAGAGTGGTGCGACGAATATTTCTTCCTCCCCCACAGAAACGAGTCACGTGGTGTCGGCGGTATATTCTACGACAAGCTCAATAGCGATTGGGATGCTGATTTCGCCTTTACCAAAGAAGTTGGCTCAGCTTTTGCGGAAATCTACCCTGAAATTGTACGAAAGCACATGAACAAGGATTGGACTGACGAGCAGAGAGAGCATCAGCTTATCAAACGCGGCAGATACGTCGAATTCAACCTACTACACGATCGGGGCACAACTTTTGGCCTTAAAACAGGCGGAAACACTGAAGCAATTCTCATGTCTTTACCGCCAGAAGTTAAATGGCCGTAAGAGAAAACGGCTCAGCAAAACGTCCAATTTGACTTTTAAAATAAGACTGTGATCTTGGTCACACAGCTAAAACTTGGCGTTTCAAACTTTAATCCTTATGTGAGTTTCAGCGTCGATGATGCCGTAGATATTCAGGGAATTTTTATCTGTCCCCCTCCCCCTTGCCGGAGTGTCCCTAAGACCACTTTGGTTCCCGGAACAGATAAATCCCGGATTTTCTGGAATCTACTGCCGAGTAGAGTAACCTTGGTAGCCGCTCGGCAAAAACAGATAAAAAGGCCCCGCCCCCAATCGGGGCCTTTTTATTGCCCTAAATACCTTTTCTTTATGAAAGTGATGGTGGGCACAGCCAGTCTCTCCATTGAGGCATACCGTAATCAATAGTTAAGCATCTTCAACAGCCGAGGCTCGTTATGATACGGTTCAGATACAATTATTTTACACTTTTAATTGATGTGATTGATAGCATTGCGGAGAAGCACCGTAAGCACCATACCATGATGAAGCCTTGCCACGGCTGTGGATGTCCTGGAAGTTAAGCGCGGTTGTCTCCCCTGCTGCAATTTCCAAAAAAGAAAGCCCCGATTACTCGGGGCTTTTTTTTGGCTTAAATTACAAACCTCAGAGAAATTAGAGCGTTCCATACAGCCTGTCGCCAGCATCACCAAGACCTGGAACAATATAAGCTTTCTCGTTCAGTTTTTCGTCAAGTCCCGCCACATAAACTTTAATTTTTGGATGGGCGTCCATCATAACTTGAACGCCTTCAGGGGCGGCAACAAGCGCCATGAAACTAATATTTTCTTCCTTCACACCATGTTTCAGCAAAATATCAACACCAGCCACGGCCGTATATCCCGTCGCAAGCATAGGATCTACGAGAATATAGAGGCGATCATCCGCCGTTGGAAGTTTGTTCAAATACTCAACAGGGCGTTTGGTTACAGGATCTCGGTACATACCAATATGCCCAACCCGTGCAGAGGGCATCAATTCCATCAGACCGTCAGCCATGCCAAGACCTGCTCGCAAAATAGGAACAATGGCGGCTTTTTTCCCAGCAAGAACTGGCGCGCTCATTGGGCAGATTGGCGTCACAATGTCTTCATCCTTCATAGGAAGTTGCCGGGTAATTTCATAGCCCATCAGCAACGCAATTTCCTTGAGAAGCTGTCGAAACGTCTTTGTTGATGTTTCTTCTTTTCTCATATGACTCAATTTATGAACAATCAGAGGGTGGTCAAGAATATGCAAATTTGGAAACCGAGGATCAATAGCCATGAAAAGCACCTGTCAGTGAATAATTTTCGTCAGAATATAGCCAGCGACCACTCTACAGCAAGTCGTCTTTCTATCAATTTATAAAAAATAACTGGCATCCGGTGAGAAAAGTGCCCTAATCTTCCTCCAAAATAAACAAGAGGATTAGACCCATGACAGTAAAAATTTTGGACTTAACAGGCACTCCGTATGAGCGAGGGTTGCAACATGGGTCTGCACTTGAACAGAATATCGCAGCCAACATCCAAACATACAGAAACCGATTTTTACTGGGCGGAGCCTCGGCGGATCGAATTGATACAGAAGCCCGTAATTGGAGCGAAAAGCTCCAACAGCATGACGCTGAGTATTTTGAAGAGATGACCGGTATCGCCGATGGCGCCAACGTCGATATTGCAGAAATCAGTATGTTGAACGCCCGTTACGAGCTCTCCTATACTCTTTATACCACCGAAGCGGCGGCGGCGAATAATGTGCCAAGCCACGAGCCCGAAGGGTGCACCGCCTTTGGTATTCAGCCTGAATACACCTCTAACGGACACACAATTATTGGTCAAAACTGGGACTGGCTTGAAGGATTGCTTGGAAACATTTGCCTGTTGCGTGTCCGCTCGGACGAGCATCCGGATTACATGCTGCTAACACAGGCTGGTATTGTTTCTGGCATGTTTGGCTTCAACGAGCATGGCATTGGACTTTGCGTAAATGGTCTATCATCCAAAGGAGACGGCGAAGAACTGCATCACAGGCCCTTCCATATGCGCGTTCGGGACATCATGCGCAGTACAACACTATTTGATGCGCTAAAAGTAATATTTGCAACTGATCGGGTATGTTCTACCAATTGGCTAATTGCCCAAAAAGGCGGTGAAGTTCTGGATATTGAAAGTAGCGGTAAAGTGACCCATACGCTTTATCCTGCTGACGGCCTCATTACACACGGAAATCATTTCATCAACCGGACAGGTATTGAAAGCGATTTTGAACGCATCGCCCCTTGCAGTTTATACAGAACCCCAAGGCTTGATCGGCTTATCCGCCAGAATAGTCAAAAATGGGACATGGATCATCTAAAAGATTGCCTGAAAGATAGCTTTGGTTTTCCAAAAGCCATTTGCCGCTACGCGAACCCAAATGATCCTATAGAAGCCCGCACAGTAACTGTGACGTCTGTTATTATGGATTTGGATAATTTAAGCATGGAAATAACTGACGGGCCGCCAGATACGGCCGCCTACTCAAGTTTTAGTCTGTAATTAGTTAGATCCGTTTTTCAAACGTTGCCCCAATACATGCCCTAAGCCATCTGCGATAATTCCCGTATTGGACAATAATAACGCCAGCACGCAATTTCGATCGCAGCTCGGCGGGGCAATAAAATAATTGGGCACAGGAATGGAAAACCGGGCCAAAACATCGTGATTATCAACGCGGAGCATCCGACCTTGTATCACCACATTAATTTGGGTTCCCGTATCAAGAAGAACCATGTCGGCTAAAATCTGCACGATTGCCACATAATCAATCTTTTCGGTATGGAGTTTTTGCGTGTTATCTTCTCTCAGATCTAAAAGAAGCTGCGCATCTTCCTGCTCCACAGGAGGAACATCATCGGCTCCCATGGAGCTGCTGCGCATAGTCGTCTGAAAGCCTGCTTTTCGAATATGTTTGGAGATACGATCGACCACGTCTCGATATAAGGTCGCCGTAATATCGGTTTGGCCCAGATCCCCAGGACTGATGATCAGCACATTCTTTTGAACATCAGCTGCGGATGCGAAAGCAGGTAATGCTGAAGCGACCGCGAAGCCAATCAGAAGAATGGCCGCGGAAGTCGTCAGTATTATGAGTTTTCCGATTTTCAGCATCTCGTATCCATAGCACATCAGCCAAAGTTAAAAGAAGTCTGGTAACCTTAACTCACAATGTCTTACTTTTTTGCAGACTTTGCAGATTTTGATGCAATTTGGGACGCCAATTTCTCTTCAAGCCATTGAGAGTAAGCTTCAATTCCCATTCGCTTTAATTTCTTGCTGTTTGCGAATCCCCGTTTGCCGTTTAGCTGCTCTGCAACTAACGCTTTTAAATCAACTGTATCTTGACCAGATTTTGCCATTGTTTTGTTCCATATTTATGTGAATTCAGTTCATTTTGTCCATTTGCCCTAGATATTTACACAATTGAGATCAAATCGTCTGCAAAAAACTAGTTAATTCTGTGTGAGGCTTTTATACTTTTCATTCGTTGACATAGTTTGTCCAAGCGGTCAGGTTTTATGTTAGTTAGTTTCTAGGGGAAAATTCTGTTGAATTGCTTCAACTAAAGAACAGGGAGATACAAGGAATGTTCAAACAACTTAAGCTTGCAGCTGTTGCAGCTACTGTAGTCGCGGCGGCGGGTATTGCGAACGCTGCTGAATTCAAACCAGCCATCGTTTTTGATATGGGCGGTAAATTTGATAAATCCTTTAATGAAGCGGCGTTTAATGGCGCTGAAGAATTTAAAAAGGGAACTGGTATTGATTATATGGAATTTGAGGTCACTCAAGTTTCCCAGCGCGAACAAGCCTTGAAACGTATGGCTAAAAAAGGCGCATCTATCATTGTTGCCATGGGTTTCGCACAAGCATCTGCTGTTGAAAAAGCTGCTAAAGCAAATCCAGATACAAAATTTACGATCATTGACATGGTTGTCGATTTGCCAAATGTTCAATCCATTATTTTCAAAGAGCACGAAGGCTCTTTCCTTGTTGGTATGGCAGCAGCCCTTTCCAGTAAAACTGGTAAAGTTGGTTTTGTTGGTGGCATGGACATCCCATTGATCCGCAAATTTGCCCTTGGGTATCAAGAAGGCGCAAAATACGCAAACTCTGGCACTGAAGTGTTCCAAAACATGACCGGGACAACTCCTGCCGCTTGGAATGATCCAACAAAAGGCGGCGAACTCGCTAGAAGTCAGTTCGATCGCGGTGCTGATGTTGTTTTCGCGGCAGCGGGCGGTACTGGCATCGGTGTTTACCAAGCAGCTAAAGACAGCGGGAAATTCGCTATCGGCGTGGACAGCAACCAAAATTACATGCACCCAGGCACCATGCTGACATCAATGACTAAACGTGTTGACGTTGCTGTAAAGAACGCTTTTGCAACGGCAAAAGCCGGTACTTGGAAGCCTGGAATTTCTGTTCTTGGCCTTAAAGAAGGCGGCGTTGGTTATGCCATGGACGAGCATAACAAAGGCGTTTTATCTGCTGATGTCGTAGCCAAAATCGAAAAAGCGCGCGCTGACATCATTGCAGGTACGTTAAAAGTAACCGACTACATGACTAAATAAGCCAGTTAAGTAGAATATCATTATGACGAATAGAACCCCGGCGCTTGAACTGCGCCGCGTCAATAAATGGTTTGGTGCGGTCCACGCGAATAAGGATATTTCCTTGTCCGTGGACCGTGGCACCATCCATGGGATTATCGGCGAAAACGGCGCCGGAAAATCCACCCTTATGAGCATTGTCTATGGCTTTTATCAAGCCGACGAAGGTGATATCCTGATAAATGGCGACATATGCCATATTGACAATCCGCAAGCCTCAATCGCTGCAGGTATTGGCATGGTTCACCAACATTTCATGTTGGTAGATACATTTACCGTTCTGGAAAATATTATTTTAGGCGTTGAAGGTGGCGCCCGGCTGGGAGAGGGTCTTGCAAAAGCACGGACTGAACTTGCCCGCCTTGAAAAGGAATACAGTCTCGATGTAGACGTCGATGCCCTTGTCGGTGATTTGCCCGTCGGCTTGAGGCAACGTGTGGAGATTTTGAAAGCCCTCTACCGGGGTGCGGAAATCCTCATTCTTGATGAACCAACAGGTGTTCTCACCCCACAAGAAGCTGATCACTTATTCAGAATTTTAAATACGCTGAGGGATCAAGGAAAAACGGTTATCCTGATTACCCATAAATTGCGTGAAATTATGGCGATTACGGATAATGTGTCAGTGATGCGCCGCGGTGCAATGGTTGCTCATGTTAGCACAAAAGATACGGACCGCGAACGGCTTGCCGAATTAATGGTTGGCCGAACTGTCTTACTTCAAGTGGAAAAACCGACGGCACAGGTTGGCGACACTTTAATGCAAGTCACTGGCCTCAACTTTATTGACGCAGAGGGTGTCCAGCGCCTTAAAAATATTAACCTAGAAATTAAAGCTGGTGAAATTTTAGGCGTCGCGGGTGTTTCCGGTAATGGACAATCTGAATTACTTGAGATTCTGGCAGGAACAATCTCCCCCTCCAGTGGTAACATCATATATAAAGGCGAAGATATTACGCGATCGTCGAAGAAGAATGCCCGCGACCTTCGGAAAATTGGCCTTGGCCATGTGCCAGAAGACCGACATAGATCTGGTTTAGTTCTGCCCTTCACTGCCAACGAAAATACAATTTTAGGGTATCAAGACTCCCCGGACTATAACCGCGGTACAACCCTCGACAAAGCATCTATGATCAAAGCGTGTGAAGATCATATCGAAAAATTTGATGTGCGTCCTCCCGACCCAAATTTGCAGGCGTCTGGTTTTTCAGGCGGCAATCAGCAAAAACTGGTTCTTGCCCGCGAAATGGAACAAAATCCTGATGTTTTACTCGTTGGACAACCAACACGCGGCGTTGATATTGGCGCCATTGAATTCATTCACAAACAACTCATCAAAATGCGTGATGCGGGCAAGGCCATCTTGGTCGTGTCTGTGGAAATCGATGAGGTCATGTCACTTTCAGATCGTATTGCTGTTATGTTTGATGGATATATTGTTGGCGAGCTGGATGCGAAAGACGCGACCGAAACCAAGTTAGGCCTGATGATGGCTGGTATAGCGGATGACGCAGACACCGATCCTGCTGCAGATAAAGGGGCCGCTGAATAATGTCTGAAAAAGCTGTAAGATTTGGAACGCCCGCAAAAGTCCCTGCATGGGTCAACCTTGCGTTGATCCCTCTCGTTAATTTATTAGCTGCATTTGTATTATCAGGAATTGTCATTGTCATTGTTGGTGACAACCCTTTTAAGGCATTAGAAGTCTTGATATATGGTGCCTTTGGCTACGCAGATGCCATCGGATACACTTTATACTACACAACGAATTTTATATTCACGGGCCTTGCGGTTGCCATAGCATTCCATTGCGGCCTTTTTAATATCGGCGCAGAAGGCCAAGCCCTCATGAGTGGTTTGGGCGTTGCTTTATGCGCCCTCTATTTAGATTTCCTACCTTTTTGGATGGTTATTCCAATTGCTATTTTCGCGGCGGCATTCTTTGGTGCCGTTTGGGCTGCTGTACCGGGGTATTTGCAGGCGAAACGCGGTAGTCATATTGTGATCACCACAATTATGTTCAATTTTATCGCGGCTTCGATCATTACCTATTTACTGGTAGAAGTTCTCATTGCACCGGGTGGACAGTCCCCTGAAACCCGTGAATTTGCAGAAATTACATGGCTGCTTTTCTTCCATGATTTCCTTCCTATCCCGGAAACTCCACTGAATATTTCGTTTATTTTTGCGTTGTTTTTGAGCGGTGGCTTCTACTATTTCGTTTGGCATACACGCTGGGGCTATGAAATTCGGGTAGTTGGTCAAAATGCCACCGCTGCTAAATATGCAGGTATCTCTTCCGCTCGAAATATCATTCTTGCCATGTTCATATCAGGAGCGCTCGCAGGCTTTGTTGGGGTCAATGAAATCCTTGGCGTTCACCATAGACTTATCCTCGATTTCACTGGCGGATTTGGCTTTGTCGGTATTGCCGTAGCCCTTATGGGACGTAACCACCCTGTGGGGATCTTCCTTGCAGCCCTTCTATTTGGCGCCTTGTACCAAGGTGGATCTGAGTTGGCGTTCGAGATGAAGTCAATTAACCGCGAAATGGTGATTGTCATTCAAGGCCTGATTATTCTGTTTTCTGGCGCGCTAGAACATATGTTCCGTCCCCGTATTGAATCCTTTTTCAAACGCCAAAAATCAGTTCAAGCAGCGGAGGCATAAGGAATGGAACTTTTTCAGATTTTCATTACCATTATGGACGCAACTTTCCGAGTTGCCACGCCGCTGATTTTGGCGTCCATGGCCGGTATGTTCTCCGAACGCTCCGGTGTTGTGGATATTGGGCTTGAAGGTAAAATGCTCGGTGCCGCCTTTGCCGCAGCAACAATTGCGTCTCTATCTGGCTCGGCTTGGGTGGGGCTTGGCGCAGGGATTTTAACATCCGTCGCATTATCCATGCTACATGCCTACGCCTGTGTGACCCACAAGGGAAACCAAGTGGTTTCCGGCATGGCTATTAATATTATGGTGGCGGGTCTGACACCAACCCTTGCATTTGCATGGTTCCGTATGGGTGGCCAAACACCAGCTCTTAAAGGCGATGAAAGATTTCATTCTTTAACTCTTCCCTTCGCTGATGCAGTTCGGGATATCCCTGTGATCGGATATACCTATGCTGAGTTAATTTCCGGCCATAACATCATTGTTTATATCGCCGCGGCGTCGGTTCCCATTTGTGCCTGGATCTTATTCCGTACACGGTTTGGTCTTCGGGTCCGTGCTGTCGGTGAAAACCCACATGCTGTTGATACTGCTGGAATTTCGGTAAATGTTTTACGATATCAAGCGCTAGCCGTTACAGGTGTGCTTTGCGGTATCGCTGGCTCGTACTTATCAACAGCTCATGGTGCTGCGTTTATTCGCGATATGACCGCCGGTAAAGGCTATCTTGCATTAGCCGCTTTGATTTTCGGGAAATGGAAGCCCCTTCCAACACTTTTCGCCTGCCTCCTATTTGCATTTACTGACGCGGTTCAGGTTCGCATGCAAGGTGTAGACTTACCAATTGTTGGCGTGATCCCTGGGCAATTTATTCAGGCGTTGCCCTATATTCTAACTGTATTGCTTTTGGCCGGTTTTGTCGGCAAGGCCAATCCCCCTAAAGCTATTGGCCAACCTTACATTAAGGAAAAATAATGTCACTTAATCCATATGTGGCGTCTGATTTTATTCAGAGCCGTGCCCCTGGCTTCAACCCCCGCGTCGGAATTGTTCTGGGCTCCGGTCTTGGTGGCCTCGCAGATGAAATCGATGCTGTTGCAAGTATTCCCTTTGCAGAGATCCCTGATTTTCCACAATCCACTGTCGAAGGGCATGAAGGTCGGTTAATTTTGGGCCGCCTTGGCGGTATGCCAGTTATCTGTATGCAAGGACGTATCCATCTCTATGAAGGTGGTGATCCGCAGGATCTTGCTGTTCCTGTCAGGGCAATGAAGCTTTTAGGTGTTGAAATTTTGCTGGTGACCAATGCCGCAGGCAGTTTCCATGAAGAGGTTGGTCCCGGTCGCCTGATGTTAATTTCTGATCATATCAATTTCACCGGTAAGAACCCGCTTGCTGGCGAAAATGATGAGCGTTTTGGCCCTCGTTTCTTCTCAATGGAAGAGGCCTATGATCCAACTTTGCGAGCTCATATAAAAGCTGTCGCCAAAGAACTTGATATAGAACTCAGTGAAGGGGTTTACCTTCATTATTTAGGCCCTAACTTTGAAACACCGGCTGAAATTAATGCGTTTAGGATTTTAGGCGCGGATGCCGTAGGTATGTCAACAACGCCGGAAGTCTTGGCAGCTCGTCACGCCGGCATGCGCGTGGTTGCCATATCCAATATTACAAATCTAGTTGCAGGATTAAGTAAAACCAAACTGAGCCACGAGCAAACATTGGAATGTGCAAAACTAGCTGCAGGCGATTTGGAGAAACTCGTTGTTATATTCCTAGAAACCCTAAAACGAGAATTGTTGAAAGCCCACATTACGGAGAAAAGTAATGGCGACGATTAGTAAGCTGACCCCCAACAGCCACGCCCATGCCCGCAACCCTGGTTTGCCTTTTGACCTTGATGCCATTGAAGACACGCAAGTTAATTTGAGTGCGGTTGAGCGGCGAGCAAGTACGCTGGGTGGTCGGCGCAGTGTCAAAAAAAATTATCAGGCCGCATGGCTTTTAAAGGCAATATCTTGCATTGACCTAACTACGCTCAGCGGTG
>CAJXWA010000130.1 GCA_913062525.1 uncultured Alphaproteobacteria bacterium
CAAATCGCCATAACGCTCGTACCGGCCCACTGATGTTTTATACATCGGTTGCCTCACTTGATCAAAGCTTGCCGTATTTACCGATCTCGTATGCTGGTAGAATTTCAAGCATCTATCGTCCCACTTCAAATCAATAAATTCCAGCATTCTGTGGGTATTTGTTTCTAAATCCTCGACAACATCTTCATTTTGGATTTCAAGGATATTGTTAGGAAGTAATTCTTTCCAATGCTCGATCAAACCGTTATAGGCAACGTAATATTGCCCAAGACTGGTTAAATCTAATGATAGAATGCAGTGCTGTAATTTTTCAGATCATCGAAATATTTCACAAGAGCAAAATGAGCTGGTTTTCGCGTGCCTTCAGATTCTAACCCAATTACTGAATTTGATAAATCATCAAACACAGTACTAAATTCGTCACCTCCAATAAATTTGTGTTGTGGTGCAAAGTTATAATAGGGTTTGTCGCGGTCAGGCGCTTCAATGAACAATTTCAAATAAAGCGACGTCGCTTCCGTAGTTTGCCCTAAAAGACACAACGCTACCGCTCGACCTTTTAGAATTACATAATCTTCCAGTGTAGCCTTTAGGCACCTATCTATCTCACCCAATGCTTCTTCATTGCTATTTAACATTCGAAGAACGTTACTGTAGATAAACCACCGCTGGGGCATATCGGGTAAAATATCCAGCGATTTCCGAAAGTGTTCCATTAGCTGACGCATTTTCAGGATTTCGTATTGCTGTAATCCAGTATTTTCAGGAGTAATTAATTGCTGTTGTTATTTCGCTGGAGCTTGTTTTTGAATTTTCTCTATTGCCACAACTTTTCTCAATTCAACGAGCAACGTAACTTTAACGGCTCACAACAACCTGATTTCTTTCCCATAGACTAACTGTCACTTTAATCTTCGACAACAGTACGAACGACAATGATCGTAAATCCATTCGCCAAGATTGAGAGATTCCGTTTCCACGCTAACTCTAGATTTTCATACCCAACAATCCAAATTGTAGGGCAGTTTCCATTTCTCACTAAGTCTTTGATCCAGATTCACTTTTGCCAGGTGGGAAATTCGCTTTCAACCAAATGCGTACCCTTTTCGGCACATATATCCCAGTTCGTCCGAAATCGAGGGGCAAGAGATTCCGAATGGAGAATTTTTTACCTAGTTCCCGCATTGCCGCTTATCCACTTTCTTCATCGTCAAACAACCATTCTTCGCCTACAAGCCCAGTTTTCTGCGGCCTTCACGTAACTGGCATACCTGTTGCAAGTACTGGTCCGAGTGAATTTGCGATCGAATGATTGCATGTAGAAAATGCTACAGGAGAAGAAAATGGCTTTTTCGGTAAATACAAACATTAGTGCAATGGCAGCGCTTCGTACGTTGTCCACGACACAAAATCAGCTGAATTCAGTTCAGCGACAAATTGAAACCGGTCTAAAAGTGGCTGAAGCAAAAGATGATCCATCGACCTTTACAATTGCCCAAGGCATGCGCGGTGACGTTGGCTCATTGAAAGCTATTCAGGAAGGCTTGTCTTTTGGCCAAGCCACCGTGAATATGGCTAATGCCGGCGCGCTTCAAATATCTCAAACAATCATCGACATGAATAAGAAGGTTACCCAATCTTTCAATGATGGTCTTGATATCAACATTTTGCAGGAAGAAGTTAACGCATTAGTTGCTCAAATTACTTCCGTTGTAGGCACAACAATCTTTAATGGTGTAAACCTTATTGACGGCAGCGGTGTTGATCTTGAAGTGTTATCTGCTCTTGGCGGTGTTACGCAAACGGTTTTAGCTCAAGATGCAACGGCAGCTACCCTTGGTCTCTCTGGATTTGACTTGCAATCACTTGGCGCGACACTAACATTAGATAACACGTTCTCTGTGACAGACGACGATACAGTTATACTCACACTTGCACCAAGCGGTGATACACACACGTTTGAATTTGCAGTAGGCGCTGGAGCGCTGACGAGCCCCATTGATGAAGCTAACGGTGTTTACGTACACGCTGTAACAGTCGACCCAACCTCGCAATCTAACGCCCAAATGGTTGGTATTATGGCAGCTGTCATGCGGACGGAAGGTTTTGCAGTCAATATTACCGAAAATGGTGTCGTAGAGATAGCAGGCGGCGAAACAGTAACTGCCACGACAACGCTTACAGGGGCTACTCCTGGTACTAACGGCGGTGACCCCATAGCGGTACTTGAGAACGCTGAAACCTTGGTCGGCGAAATCATCACGACACTTGGTACTGCAGCAAATAGGCTCGATAGTCAAAGTGAGTTCACCCAATTACTTGTGGACAAGCTTGAAGAAGGCTTAGGTATTTTGGTTGATGCTAATCTTGCTGAAGCCAGTGCGGAGCTACAAGCGTTGCAAACAAAAGAGCAGCTGGGTATCCAGTCGTTGTCTATTGCCAATGCACGTCCACAGTCTATTCTCTCTCTTTTCCAATAAGGTAATAATATCGTAAGGATTTTCAGCGAAAATCTAAATCGATATTTGGAACAGTAGAGTTATAGAATGTCTGTAGCAGCATACCAAAAGGCAAATCAGAATACCGAGAATCCGAAGCAAACGGAGTATCGGGCATTCGCAATCTTCACTCGAGCTTTGGAAGAAGCTGAGGCAGAAGGAACTATAGCAGTCGTTAAGGCCGTGGCGGATAACCGCCAACTGTGGCTAACACTGCAAATAGACCTTGCATCCGAGGAGAATAAGCTCCCTCTGGATTTAAAAGCCCAGCTTCTTTCCATCGCTATTTGGGTCAACAAATATAGCGTCGCCGCAATGAAAGGCGAGGCCTCCCTCGAGCCCCTCATCGCAGTAAACAAACAAATCATGGATGGCCTTAAAGGCACACAACCACCCGCTCCTTGACGAATTAGGCACTGATCAAATTCAGCATTTCCCCCAAGATACTTCTTTCTTTTGAAAAAATCCAAACAGCCCTAGCCTAATGGTTCGAATGTCCATACCATCGGTCGTCGCAACCAAAAGATGGGAAAACCATGAGCTGGGATAAAGAAACAAAAGAACTCTCCTATATGCGAAAAAAAGCGCTTGAAATGGGCGGAGCTGACGCGATTGAGACCCAGCACGGTAAGGGGCGCCTAACCATTCGCGAACGCATTGATTACCTTTTGGATACAGGGAGCTTCTCAGAACATGGCAGTCTTGCAGGATCTGCCACGCGCGATCCCGACGGCGTGCTTACAGATTTTTCGCCAGCGAACTACATTACCGGCCTTGGCAAAATTGAAGACCGCCCCGTTGCCGTTGGCGGCGAAGACTTTACTTTAAAAGGCGGATCGCCAAACGCTGCCGGGCTTCGAAAAAGCGTCTATGCAGAAGAACTTGCCCTTCAATATAAGGTACCGCTGGTTCGCATGCTCGAAGGCGGCGGCGGCAGTGTCGCTACAGGTAAAGGCGGCCCCACATTGGTGGGAAGCCCCGTTTTCGAAAAACCGCGTTTCCAGTCCATTGCAAAAATTATGTCTGTGTCTCCTGTGGCCTCCGCCGCGCTTGGCCCTGTTGCGGGTTTTCCCGCCGCAAGGTTCGCGGCTTCCCACTTCTCTGTCATGACAAAAGAGACTGCACAGATTTTGATTGCCGGCCCAGCCGTTGTATCTCGTGCCCTTGATACAAACCTCACAAAAGAAGAATTGGGCGGCGCGCAAATTCACGGCAAGAACGGCGTTGCTACTAATGTTGCCAAATCAGAAGAAGATGCCCTTGATCAAATCCGAAAGTTCCTGAGCTTTCTTCCCAGTAGCGTCTGGCATTTGCCTCCAATCAAACTGGCCCAAGATTCTACCGATCGCTGCGAAGATGAATTGCTGTCAATTGTCCCCAAAAACCGGCGGCAACCCTTCAATATGCGGAAAGTCATTAGACACATTGTCGATGATGGCGATTTGTTTGAAATGAACAAATCATACGGCCCAAGCCTCATAACCGGTTTCGCCCGCATGAACGGACTGGCTGTTGGCGTTATTGGAAATGACTGTAAATATTACGCGGGAGCCATGGGTGCTAATGCCTCCATTAAGGTTCGAAAATTCATTGAACTTTGCGACACCTTTCATCTTCCCATTATAAACTTTGTGGACGAGCCGGGTTTTATGATTGGACCAGATTCAGAAAAAGACGGCACTATTCGGTTCGGCACATCTGCTGTGGCCGCGGCTGTCATGTCCGTTGTGCCCTGGGCCACTATTGTCGTCAAAAAAGCGTTTGGGGTCGCAGCGGCGGCGCATTTCAGTGACAACAGCTACGTGCTTGCCTGGCCAAGCGCCGAGATGGGCGCACTCCCCGTTGAAGGCGGAGTTGCTGTCGCATTCCGTCGGCAAATTGCAGAAGCTGATGATCCAGATGCCATGCGCAGCGCCCTAGAAGCTGAACTCGCCTCCAAACAATCTCCGCTTCCGCGCGGGGAGAGCTTCAGCGTTCATGATGTGATTGATCCTCGAGAAACCCGGCCGCATTTATGCCAATGGATCGACTGGATCAAACCCTCACTCGAAGATCTCAAAGGTCCAGTCAGCTTTGGCTACCGGCCATAGAAAGAAATTAAAGAACATATTCCTGCAGAAGGAAGCACGGCCACATCATATAGCCTTAACCCGGACGTGTTCGTTTAAATCCGAAACTAGCCCGTTACTTTTCTAACCAATGCCCGTCCCAAAAACCGCATTTTCGTTCCGATAGGGAAGCGTTTGAAATTTGTTTGAACGGTTCCTTTTGTGAACGCAGTTTCCTTGGAATAATCGATTAGGACATTACAATGAAAGCAGATACGCAAAAAGTAAAACACTATATGAAAACTATTCACATCCTAATTTTGAATTGTAAAATCCACTGAGATCGAGTTATCACCCATAAATACGGTTGAAGATTGCTCCGGCGACATGGCAATTTTTTTGCCGCGCCGGAAAACTGCTAGCCGCGCTGGCCGCAAACGTAGCGCTTCAATTTCGTCGTGGGCCTGTAAAATTACGAGATCTGCGTTGCAGCCAACGTCTGTTCCATAGCCATCTAGCTGAAGAGCCTTAGCCCCATTAGACGTTACGGCTTGGAACATTTCGCGCATTTCAGAACGGCCTGTCATTTGCCCCACATGCAAGCCCATAGACGCCACTTCCAACATGTCGTGACTTCCCATGGAATACCATGGATCCATCACACAATCATGACCGAACGCCACATTTAACCCAGCAGTGGCAAGTTCCTTCACTCGTGTCATTCCTCGGCGTTTTGGGTAACTGTCGTGGCGCGCCTGCAGCGTAATATTGATCAGTGGGTTTGCCACAACATGGAGTTCCGCTTCATTCATCAGCGGTATCAATTTTGAGACATAGTAATTGTCCATGGAATGCATTGACGTCAGATGAGATCCGGTGACGCGGCTTTGCAGCCCGAAACGGCTGGTTTCCTGCGCCAACATTTCCACATGACGAGATAAGGGATCGTCACTTTCATCGCAATGCATATCAACCATTAATCCGCGATCAGCTGCAATTTTACACAGCTCTGTTATGGATTGACTGCCATCGCTCATACTGCGTTCAAAATGTGGGATCCCGCCAACCACATGTACGCCTTTATCCAAAGCCCGAAGCAATTGCGCTTTGGCATTGGGATCGCGTAAAAACCCGTCTTGGGGAAATGCCACCAATTGTAAATCCAAATACGGTTTCACTTCCTCAACAACTTCTAGCAAAGCGTCTACAGCCAATAAAGACGGATCACAGATATCCACGTGAGAGCGGATCGCAAGATTGCCTTTGGCGATGGCCCACTGACAAAGTTGATGGGCCCTCGCCTTTATATCTTCCGCATCAAGTAAAGGCTTCAATTCCCCCCAAAGCGCAATACCTTCGAGCAAAGTTCCGCTTTCATTATTGCGGGGCCTGCCGCGTGTCAGCGTACTGTCCATATGGAAATGGCTGTCAACAAACGGGGCTGTTACCAGATTTCCCTTGGCATCATATTCTTCTGAAGTTTCCGCATTTAGCTTGGGCGAAATCTCCACAATTTTGCCCGCTTTAACACCAATATCTACGGTCGTTTCCGTTTGCCCTGCCCTGCGTGCATTTCGGATAATCAGATCAAGCATTACTTTTAGTCCTTATTTCCAATTACCGTTGACCACGCCGGAACGGTACCAGCAACGCCTTAGGGTAGGCGGCTTTTCGTGACATGACAATCAATGCAAATATGCTGAAGACATAGGGCATCATTAGGAAAAATTGATAAGGGATAAAAGAGGCACTGGATTGTTGCACACGGATTTGAATAGCATCGAATGCCGCAAACAGCACCGCACCAAGCAACGCTTTTCCAGGCCGCCACGACGCAAAAATAACCAGTGCTACACAAATCCAACCCCTTCCATTTATCATGTCAAAATAGAAGGCATCAAAAACAGAGATTGTCAGGAAAGCCCCGCCAACAGCCATGAAGCCACTACCAACCATTACCGCGCCGGTTCGAACCCGGTAAACGTCAATTCCCTGCACCTCAACCGCCATTGGGTTTTCTCCAACCATTCTGACAGCGAGCCCAACGGGTGTCCGGTACAAAACGTAAGACACCACACCCACCAAGACAAAAGCAAGGTAGGTGAGTGGCGACTGCGAAAAGAAAGCTTCTCCAAAAATTGGGATCTCCGACAAATACGGAATAGGGAGTTCTTGAAACGGAGTAATTTTTGGCGGCGTTGTTACACCCGGAAGCAACATTCTGAACGAATAATAGCTCAGTGATGTGGCAAGAAGAGTGATCCCGATACCGGTTACGTGTTGGGACAAGCCCATATAAACCGAGAAGATACTGTGAAGAAACCCGAACATCATGCCAAATACGGCTGCCACCAAGACGGCCGTCCACAGATCGCCCCCCTGATACACCCACATCCAGGCCACCATAGCACCTGTTGTCATAATGCCTTCAATTCCAAGATTGAGGACGCCTGCCCGCTCGCAGATCAACTCCCCAAGGGTGCCAAATATCAAAGGTGTAGCCATGCGAACAGTCGCTGCCCAAAACCCAATATTGAGGAACATATCTAGAAAATCCATAATCCCTCTCCCTTAAGAAAACCGAATGCGCATACGGGTTAGCATCACAGCTAGCATCACCATCAAAAGTGACGCAGCAGTGATCACGTCTGCAATATAATTTGAGACATCCATCGCCCGGCTCATACTGTCGGCACCGTTATAGATCCCTGCAAAAAATATGGCCGCGATGATCACCCCTAATGGATTGAGCCCTGCAAGCATGGCAACGGCAATGCCGGTGTAACCAAACCCTGGCGATATATCCAATGTCAGATACTCTTTAGTTCCGGCAACCTCTGTAACTCCGGCGCAGGCCGCAAGCCCACCAGATATCAGTGCGGTTCGGATAATTGTTTTATTAATTGGAATACCTGCGAAACTTGCAGCATCCTGATTGAGCCCAACAGCACGGATTTCAAGGCCCCATTTGGTCTTACTCATCACCAGCCAAACGCTAACGGACGCAAGAAGCGCAAAAATTAAGCCTCCGTGAAGACGGGTTTTTTCGATCAATTTGGGTAATATTCCAGCGTCAACAATAGGTGCGCCTTGCGGCCATCCCATGGCCATAGGATCTTTCCATGGGCCAAACAAAAGATAATTGGCCATCAACAGAATGACGAAGTTCAGCAACAATGTCGTCACCACTTCATCAACTTTCAACTTTGTTTTCAAAAGCGCCGGAACCAAAAGCAGCAAGCCCCCAGCAATAGCACCCACGACAAACAGGAATGGGATCATGAGCGGGGCCGGCAGATTGACCATACCAGTCCCAAAATATGTAGCAGCAAGTGCTCCCATATATAACTGACCTTCCCCACCGATATTCCAGAGTTTAGCCCGAAAAGCCACAGCCGCAGCAAGGCCGGTTAGCATAAGCGGGGTTGCGCGTACCAGCGTCTCTGAAATGGCAAATTTTGAGCCAAAAGCTCCCTTTGCCAATGCTATATAGGATTGAAGAACAGGCGCACCTGCCCACATTATCAAACCACTACAAAGCACCATCACAACGAATACGGCCGCAATTGGCGCGATAATTGTCATCCACAACGGTGTGTGTGTTCTGGGTTCAAGCAGCATGATCTTGCCCTTTACTATGGACAGAGAAACCTTCGCCGCTCATCAGCAATCCAAGTTGTTGCAATGTTACGCTTTCCACTGGCATTTGCGGGCTTATCTGTCCGTGATACATTACCGCAACACTGTCTGCAACTGCGAGGAGTTCTTCAAGATCTTCAGAAATCAAAATAATCCCAGCGCCTTCTTTTCGAGCTTTAAAGAGTTGTTCATGAACAAAAGTCGCGGCCCCGACATCTAGACCACGTGTTGGCTGATTAGCCAAAATGATTTGAGGGCTGTTTTCAAGGACACGGGATAAAATGACCTTTTGCATATTACCACCAGACAAGCCCCGAACAATTGTCTCAGGCCCGGCTCCCCGAATATCGAATGCCTTAATGAGGGAGTACGCGTAATCCGTAACTTCTTTTTTTCGCAGCCATCCAAATTTAGAAAATCGGGCAGACGCATAAGTCTCCAAGATCATATTTTCTTCAACTGAAAAATCACCAACAACGCCCTGTACATGACGATCTTCAGGGACCCGGCCAATACCCTTTGCAACCATCTCTTTTGGATCAAAAACGGTGATGGCTTCACCCGACAAGTTAAGCTGTCCTGATCCCGGCCTACACATACCACTCACAAGATCAGAAAGCGGCTTTTGCCCATTGCCGGAGACACCCGCAATCCCGATGATTTGATGACGGTGCAAATGCAATGATACGTTCTTGAGGATCTGTTGACCGTTTTCGTCTTTGACGGATACATCTTCAACAGATAGGAGTTCTTCACCTGCCTCCATGATCTGGCGGCGCGGTTGGGGGACAGCTTCACCCACCATTTTCTCAGCAATGATCTCGCGAGAAGCCTCCGCCACAGGGAAGTTTGCCACTAATTTTCCATGACGGAGCACGGCAATATCATCCGCAATCGCCATAACTTCTCCCAATTTGTGAGAGATGAAGATAACGGATAATCCTCTCGCTAACATGTCGCGGAGTGTTCCGAAAAGTTGATCTGTTTCCTGCGGCGTCAGAACGGCTGTCGGCTCGTCAAGGATCAGAATTTTAGCGCCCCGATAGAGCGCCTTTAAAATTTCTACTCGTTGCTTTTCACCAACGGTCAGTGATTTAATATCTGCATCGGGGTCCACATGAAGACCAAACTCTCCTGAGAGCTCTTTCAACCGTGCCCGGCCAGCAGCCTTGTCTTGCACCCATTTCCAAAGTGGTTCTGTTCCAAGGATTACATTCTCAAGAACTGTTAGATTATCAGCCAGAGTAAAATGTTGATGGACCATACCCACACCGAGGGCAATAGCTTCCGCCGGGTTTGATGCGTTCAGCTTCTTGCCGAAAACTTCAATATGCCCACCGTCAGCCGTATAGTGGCCAAAGATGATATTCATCAAGGTGGTTTTACCCGCCCCGTTTTCTCCAAGAAGTGAAAGCACCTTTCCCTTTTTCAAAGAAAAGCTGATGGCATCATTGGCAACTAGATCACCAAAATTTTTGGTAATGCCTTGAACCCGCAATACAGTTTCTGTGTCGGTCACCCAACTCTCCCCAGCTCAATAAAAAAGGGCGAGCGTCACCGCTCCCCCCTATTCGCAGAAACCTTAGAACGTAGATTTAGGCTGATCGTCATTAATCTCGACGACATGTTTACCGGCTTTGATCTGGGCTGCAAGTTCTGCAACCTTTGCTTTGGTTGCTGCAGAGATTTTATCATCGAACTCATAGAATGATGATAAAGATGCGCCGCCTTTTTGCATCATTGTCCATTCTTTATAGTTTTCAGCTTTAAACGTGCCTGCATTAACCTGATCGATGGCATAGTCGATTGCATTTTCCATGTGCCAAAGTGCAGAAGCAACAACAACGTCTTTGCCGTTTTCTTCCTTGTTCATGTCGTTCACGTTACCAAATGCCAAAATGCCTTTTTCACGGGCGGCATCAACAACACCA
>CAJXWA010000131.1 GCA_913062525.1 uncultured Alphaproteobacteria bacterium
CGGCATCGTAAATCTGGACGCAAGTTCAGCAGAACATCCTCTCATCGCATGGCGATGTTTGCCAACATGGCAGCATCATTGATCAAGCATGAGCAAATTAAAACAACATTACCGAAGGCAAAAGATCTTCGTCCGATTGTTGAAAAACTGATTACACTTGGTCGACGCGGCGATTTGCACGCACGTCGTCAGTTGTTTGCTGTGTTGTCTGAAAAGGCAACTGTGGACAAGTTGATGACAACGCTTGCTGAACGTTATGCTGATCGCACGGGTGGCTACACTCGCGTGTTGAAAGCTGGCTTCCGGGTTGGTGACGCGGCGCCTATGGGTGTGATCGAACTTATCGATCGCGATGTAGATGCCAAAGGTCAAGACAGTGGTCCAGACCAGAACGTTGAAGAAGAAATTTTGGAAGCTGAAGCAGTCGCTTAAGCCATTTCCAAATAAGAAATGAGGAAAGGCAGCTCTCTGAGCTGCCTTTTTTTATGTCTGAATGGCAGGGCGCTCTCGTTGACTAGAAAGAGTGTTTACTGGTACAGGGTAGGGTGTTCTTTGGATGATTAAGCGCCACCAATCTGGATCTAGCATTAGGTCAACACTGAGCTTTAACATATCATCAAAGCAGAATTTATAGGACAAGGATAGTTTTCGAAATGCGTTCACGCTTTTTGCCTACAATACTCATTCTCGGTAGCTTGCTATTTTTAGCAGGAAACGTTGGAGCAAATGCTAATGCTGAGGAACTTCGGAAAGTCCCTGAGAGTGCTGTTGAGGTAAAACTGTCCTATGCGCCTTTGGTCAAAAAGGCCGCGCCGGCGGTTGTCAATATTTTCACAAAAAAGAAAGTAAACCCGAAGGTTCGTAAAAATTTGTTTAATGATCCATTTTTTGAGCAATTTTTTGGTAAGGGTTTTGGCGGTCAGAAAAAACAGAAAACAACTCAGAGCGCCTTGGGGTCTGGCGTTATTATCAAAGCCGATGGTCTGATTATCACAAACTACCATGTGGTTGCAGGTGCCGATGAAATTACAGTGGCCCTAAATGATCGCCGGGAATTTGCAGCCAAAGTCCTTTTGGAGGATGAGCAAACAGATCTTGCTGTTTTGCAGATCAATTCCAATGGAGAAAAGTTACCGTTTTTGACCTTTCATGATTCTGACAAATTGGAAGTCGGGGACCTTGTCTTAGCCATCGGAAACCCCTTCGGTGTTGGTCAGAGCGTAACAAGTGGCATCGTGTCCGCTCTGGGGCGTGCAGCGGGCACCCAGACAGATATTAAGTCCTTCATTCAAACAGATGCGGCTATCAACCCCGGTAATTCCGGCGGTGCACTCCTAACTATGAACGGCACCTTGGCCGGGATTAATTCAGCGATATTTAGTAAGGGTGGTGGCTCACTGGGTATCGGTTTTGCTATCCCTGCAAACTTGGTTCAATCTGTGATGCATAACGGTTTGAAAAGCGGTAAAGTTATGCGTCCTTGGCTGGGAGCGGATGGCCAAAGCCTTAGCTCGGATATGGCTAAAAGTTTGGGTTTCGTCAGACCTACTGGTGTTCTTATTAGCCAGATATTTGAGGGAGGCGCCGCTGATCTTGCCGGCTTACAATCCAATGACGTTGTCGTGTCTGTGGATGGCCATGAAATCACCGACGCCCAAGCTCTGTTATTCAGAATCTCCATCGGGCATTTGGGAGAGACGGCTCGTGTGGCCGTGATCAGAGACGGTGCTGAAGTAATGTTGCGCGTTCCTCTAACAGTCGCACCTGAGATTCCGAAACGAAACATTCTGACGCTGAATGGCGAACAACCTATGGCTGGAGCCAAGGTGGGCTCATTGTCACCAGCCTTTGCCATAGAATTTGGGCTTTCCCCATTCGTTAAGGGTGTGGTCGTAACGGCGGTTAAGCGCGGCTCTATTAGCGCGCGGCATAAATTTCGGAAAGGCGATATCATTCTAAAAGTGAATAAAACTTCGGTTGCGTCAGGTGCGGAACTTCAAAAGTCTTTGAATGCTGCGGGCGATGCTTGGGATATCACGCTTATTCGTAAAGGCAGAAAAGCAACTTTGAAAGTAGGCCGTTGAGCGATTTGTTCGGCAAAGATAAGAGCGAAAAATCATCGGCGGCTAGGCCCCTCGCTGATCGGTTGCGTCCGGCTACCTTGGCTGAAGTTGTCGGTCAGGAACATCTTCTCAAAGAAGGAGGTTCTCTTCAAAGAATGCTGGAAGCTGGATGGCTTGCCTCTTTGATCCTCTGGGGTCCTCCGGGAACTGGGAAGACGACAATTGCCCGTTTGCTTGCAGAAGAAGTAGATCTCCATTTTGAACAGATTTCCGCCGTGTTCTCTGGCGTGGCGGATTTGCGAAAAATGTTTGAGGCCGCTCGCCTTCGCCGAGCCAACGGCAAAGCAACGCTTCTGTTCGTGGATGAGATCCATCGGTTTAATCGCTCTCAACAGGATGGTTTCCTCCCATATGTGGAAGACGGAACCATTACCCTCATTGGAGCAACGACAGAAAATCCGTCTTTTGAGTTGAACGGGGCGCTGTTGTCCCGTTGTCAGGTGCTAGTGCTAGAGCGTCATGAAGAAAATTCATTGATGCAATTGCTCGAAAGATCGGAAGAACTTGAGGGGCGAGCAATCCCCCTTGAAGAAGAAGCAAAACTGAAGCTCTATGATCTCGCTGATGGCGACGGCCGTTTTTTCTTGAACATGGTGGAGACAATTTTCCGAACGGGGACGAAACCCCTTAATGCCATTCAATTAACAGAAGTGATTTCAAAGCGTGCACCGTCCTACGATAAAGACCGAGAAGGACACTACAATCTAATTAGTGCTCTTCATAAATCTTTACGGGGATCGGATGTTGATGCTGCGCTCTATTGGTTTACGCGCATGCTGGACGGCGGTGAGGATCCTTTATATTTAGCCCGGCGACTGGTTCGGTTTGCGGTAGAAGATATCGGAATGGCAGATCCACAAGCATTGATACAAGCAAATGCAGCGAAAGACGCCTATCAGTTTCTGGGAAGCCCCGAAGGCGATCTAGCAATTGCGCAATCTGTTATTTATTTGGCAACGGCCCCTAAATCAAATGCCGCTTACGTTGCCTTTAAGGCTGCTGCGCAATCTTCTCGGAAAAACGGCTCCTTTATGCCGCCCAAACATATTCTCAATGCTCCCACTGATATGATGAAAGATCTTGGGTATGGAAAGAACTATTCATACGATCATGACGCCGAAGATGGCTTCTCAGGGCAAAATTACTTTCCTGACGATATGCCACGCCAAGAATTTTATAAGCCGGTTCAGCGCGGGTTTGAGCGGGATATAAGTAAGCGCCTCGACTATTGGGACCGCCTGCGGAAAAAACGGGACAGTGAAGGGGATGCAGAATGAATACGTATCTTTCTATTGCCATTGGTGGTGCCATAGGCGCCTGTGCAAGATACGGTGTGGGAACACTCGCAGTCCGAATGCTTGGCCATGGGTACCCATACGGTACTTTAATTGTGAATATCCTAGGTTCATTCTTGATGGGTGTGCTAATTGAAACGCTGGCACTTAAATGGTCGCCACCACCAGAAATCCGAAGTTTACTGGTAACAGGGTTTCTCGGTGCGTTTACAACGTTTTCTACTTTTTCTCTGGATGTGGCTGTGCAAGTTCAAAAGGGTGCTTTTTTAATTGCAGGCGGTTACATCTTTCTTTCAGTTTTGTTGTCTATTATAGGTCTGTTTGCAGGCTTATACGTAATGCGGGTGGTTCTCACATGAGCAGAGTACAGTTAATCGAAGTGTCGGATAGCGAAGACGATCTAAGATTGGATCGTTGGTTCAAAAGCCATTTTCCGGGAATGACCCACGGGCAGCTTGAAAAATATCTGCGTAAGGGTGAAGTCCGGGTTGATAAAAAACGGGTAAAAGCGAAGGATAGATTGGAAGCAGGGCAAACCGTTCGCGTTCCTCCCATGCCCGACTATGCGTTTGATCCCAATGCGTCAAAATCGGCACCAAGGACTGAAAAGGGTATTTCTGAGCACGATATTCGTGATATCCGGCAGATGATCATTCATAAAGACGATGAAGTGATTATTCTTAACAAACCTGCAGGTCTTCCTGTTCAGGGGGGAAGTAAACAAACCCGGCATATCGACGGCCTTCTTGATGGTTTGCAATATGATTATGATGAGCGGCCCCGTCTGACACATCGATTGGATAAAGATACGTCCGGGGTGTTGGTTATTGGCCGTACGCGTAAAGCGGCAAAACATTTAACGGAAGCTTTTCGCAATCGGACAACCCGTAAAATCTATTGGGCTTTGGTTGCAGGTGTTCCGCGGCCCCATCAGGCGACGATCTCCTATAACCTGCGTAAGATCGTCACGTCTGTTGGCGAGAAGGTTGTTGTGGACCGCGAAGGGCAAACTGCTGTCAGTGATTATTCTGTGGTCTCTGTTGCTGGAACCAAAGCTGCTTGGTTGGCGTTGAAGCCTCTCACTGGACGGACCCATCAGTTGCGTGTCCATTGTCTGGCCATTGAAACACCTATTGTTGGTGACGGCAAATACGGCGGACCGGAAGCGTTTTTGGAAGGCGCCATATCAAAAAATATGCATCTTCATGCTCGCGAAATTACAATCTCACATCCAAGCGGGGGAATTCTTACGGTGACAGCACCGTTATCTCAGCATATGGCGGCGACTTGGAAACTTCTTGGTTTTCATGAAAATGATTATGAAGATCCGTTCGAAGAACAAGGTTTATAAAAGACAAACTGCCCTAAAAGCTGTGAAATGTTGAATTTCACAGCTTTTTTCTTGACTATTTATCTCCATCAGATAATTTTTCTATTATGAAATACACAGATCGACTTACAGGACTAATTCGACTTATTTTCCCGGCGCTCTAGTAGGTGCCGGGGCACGATGTCCTATTTCCAACAGTCAATCGAGAATAAAGATGTATAAATACAAGACCAACGGGTCTTACTTTTCAGAAAATACCAGAGACTTAAGACGATTGCAGAGCCAGAATGACATACTTGTTTCATTCGGGAGGCTCTCTCGACTTATTTGCGGTCGCCGGGGGAAGTAGCGCCTGGTAGCCGTAACGTTGCTGCATTTCAGAAAAATACACATATATATGATTTTCGCGCTGATAATATGAAGCGCTGACAAAATTAAGGATACAGAGATGAGCTTTATTCCTGGTGAAAAATACAAAGCGTTTGAACCGATTGATTTACCAAACCGTCAATGGCCAACAAAGATTATTGATAAGGCTCCGATTTGGTGCAGTGTTGACCTGAGAGACGGTAATCAGGCGTTGGTTGAGCCTATGGGGCACGAACGCAAATTGCGCATGTTCCGCCATCTGGTGCAATTGGGGTTCAAGGAAATTGAAGTCGGTTTTCCATCAGCATCGCAGACGGATTTCGATTTTGTTCGTTTCCTCATTGATAACAACGAAATCCCTGACGGTGTTAAAATTCAAGTCTTGACGCAGGCTCGCGAGGAATTGATCCGCCGTACGTTTGAATCCATTGAGGGCAGTAAAGAAGCGATTGTGCATTTATACAACTCGACGTCTACATTACAGCGCCGTGTGGTGTTTGATCTCGACCGTGCAGGTATTAAGAAAATTGCCATTGAAGGATCCAAACTTGTTCGTCAATTGGCAGATGAGATGCCAGGCACTAAAATCCAGATGGAATATTCTCCTGAAAGCTTCACGCAGACAGAGCTCGATTACGCTTGTGAAGTCTGTACAGCTGTTATGGAAATTTGGAAGCCTACAGAAGATAACAAGATCATCTTCAATTTGCCGGCAACTGTAGAAGTTGCAGGACCAAATGTTTATGCAGACCAGATCGAATGGATGCACCGCAATTTGCCCGATCGCGACAAAGTTATCTTGTCTTTGCACCCGCATAACGACCGCGGTACAGGTGTTGCTGCTGCAGAATTTGGGATTATGGCGGGCGCCGACCGGGTTGAAGGAACATTGTTTGGAAATGGCGAACGGACAGGCAATGTGGACATCATCAACATTGCCATGAATATGTACACTCAAGGTGTGAACCCGGAACTTGATTTTAGCGATATCAACGAAGTCGTACGGACTGTTGAATATTGTAACCAGCTACCCGTTCATCCCCGTCACCCCTATGGCGGTGAACTTGTGTTTACAGCATTTTCTGGCTCTCATCAGGACGCGATCAAGAAAGGGTTTGCCTCACGCAAACAAGCCAATAGCGACCTTTGGGAGATTCCTTATTTGCCGATTGATCCCGCTGATTTGGGCCGGAACTATGATGCGGTTATCCGTGTTAATAGCCAATCGGGTAAGGGCGGTGTCGCCTATTTGTTGCAAGAGGATTACGGGATTGAACTTCCGCGCATGCTTCAAGTTGAGTTTAGTAAAATCATTCAAGCCATTGGTGATGAAACTGGTAAAGAGCTGACATCAGAATTTATCTACAGCACGTTTGTTGATGAATATCTGGAAGCTTCGGGTGTTGTTGACTTTGTGAATCACGAGACAACGGTTGCTCCGGGCACTTCAGATCGCCGGAAACTATCGGCAAAGGTGTCCCAAAATGGTGTTGAAAAGACTATCGAGGGAACTGGAACCGGTCCAATCGACGCCTATATGAGCGCGCTTAAAGATAGCTTCGGTATTGATTTAACTGTGAACGATTACCGTGAACATACAACTGGTTTCGGCGCGGACGCCGTTGCGGTTGCCTATGTAGAAATGCGCGATGCTGGCGGAGACCCAGTGTTTGGTGTGGGCCGCCATGCAAATATTGTGACGGCATCTTTGAAAGCAATTACGAGTGCGGTTAATCGCGCGAAGTAGTTTTAGTCAAGCTGACAGAAGATAAAAAGGCCTGGCTTTTGCCGGGTCTTTTTATGCTTACGGTATGAAGAATTGAAATTGAAGGTAACTACAAATTTCGGTTAGTATTTCTGCAAACACCAACGAAGGGGTTAATGATGCGCACCGAACGGGAAGGGCTCTTTGTCCCACCTCTTACATTTGCCAAGCTCGATTATAGCCATGATTTTGAGAAATCAGATGTGGCTATCTTAGGTATGCCGTTTGATTGTGGAAGCCATCCCACACGAATTGGAGCGCGATTAGGACCAAATGCAATACGGGAGCAGTCGGTTCTGTCTTTGGAGTTGATTGAAGATTCTGATCCCGATCCGCTGCAGCATCTCACTGTGATCGATGCTGGGGATGTGAATATTGGCTCCGGTGGGCTCGCTCATATCCATACGTTCTTTACGCGAGCAGAAGCCGCTATGGACGAAATCCTTAGCAAGAATTGTGTCCCCGTGACATTAGGCGGGGACGGGGCTGTAGCATTGCCGCAACTCCGGGCAGTATCCAAAAAATACCCAGACCTTGCCGTTATTCATTTTGATGCTCATACGGACGCTTATCCGCTTCGTGGCAATGATCACTATGATAATGCAACACCTTTTACGCACGCCGCCAAGGAAGGGTTGATTGATTTGATTGCATCTGTTCACGTGGGCACGCGTGCCCCAGTGAATGCGAAGGCATCTATAGATTATACAGAAAGTCTGGGCTACCGCGTCCTTCCGTGGTCAGAGCTTGCAGAGATTTCTATTGCTGACGGTGTCCGTAAAATTCGCGAAAATTTAGAAGGCAGACCCATCTATTTGTGTTTCGATATGGATTTTTTCGATCCATCCGTAGCACCGGGAGTCGCAACACCAACACCCGGCGGCCCCACCACCTATCACGGATTGGAATTGTTGCGTGGATTAGCAGGGCTTTCAATTGTAGCTTGCGATATAAATACGGTTAGTCCGCCTTATGATCCCTCAGGTGTTACAGCGCAGTTGGCGGCCACCGTTGTTATGGAAGCCATTAATCTGATCCATTGTCAGCAGCTTTGAGAGTAGATTTTCTCCAATAACTAAAAATTCGCCCGTCAATAACCAGTAAACCAAGTCCAATGAAGGCCATTCCAGCCGCCGTATTGACGGTAAATGTTTCGCCTAAAAATAGAACACCCAATATGATAGCGCTTACTGGGACGAGAAGAGTGACAAGCGACGCATTGGTAGCACCGGCCTCTTTGATCAATTTAAAATACAGAATGTATGCGAAGGCCGTGCAAAATATCGACAAGGACAGCATGCTTGTGAACGTATTGAGATCTATTGAACCCAGATAGGTCCATGGTTTGTCAATTATCAAAACTAACGGGAGCAATAGGAAGCTGCTGGCGCTGACTTGTCCGGTGGCTGCCACAACGGGTGAAATGCCTTGCTTACCAATACGACGACCGTAAACAACGGCAAGGCCGTAGGATAGAGCAGCGCCCAGAATGGCTATTTGTCCAAAGACTTCGCTGTCTGAAAAACCAACCGTACCAAGCTTCGGCGCGAGGAGGACTGTTACCCCCGCAATACCGAATAGAATGCCAATAATCCTTTTGGGGCCTAGCCTTTCTGCTGCATCGTCGGTGCTGATATGGGCGACGACAGCCGCGAATAGAGGCGTTGTCGCGTTTAACATAAATCGTACTTTAAAACTGTTGCAAAATCGTTTAAATTCAGGTACTTAGATAATATGTATTTTGGAGAATTATATGCCAATAGCGTACTCATACCAAAGGTTCAGCAATTTAACGCAGCAAAAAGGCGCAAGCTTAAAGCGACAATCAGATCAGGCAGTTAACTTTGCAAAGCTGCATAACCTAACGCTAGATACGTCTACTTTTATTGATAAAGGCGTGTCTGGTTTTAAAGGTAAAAACTATGAAGGTGCTTTGGGTGAATTTATAAAACAAGTTGAAATAGGGCAAATTCAAAACAATGTATGGTTGATTATTGAGAGCTTTGACCGCTTGTCACGTATGAAGCCCACAGAGGCATTTAACAAGTTTACGCAAATACTAAATCTTGGGGTTACAATCGCTACCTTGTCGGATAACCGCATATACACCAAGGAAAGTATTAACGAAGATACGACACAGCTTTTAATCAGCATCATAACAATGCTCCGCGCTAACGAAGAATCAGAGTTGAAAAGCCTCAGAATTGCACACGCATGGCGGGTAAAAAGAGAAGCTGCCTTTGATGATAAAAGTAAGATCAATCGTAAGCGCATTACCAAAACATGTCCAAGTTGGTTAAAACCCAACGATGACGGCGGCTTTGATCTAGTTCCTGAAAATGTAGCAGTTGTTAAACGTATCTATGATTTGATGGATGATGGATTTGGATTAAGTAAAATCGTGGGTATTTTAAATCAAGAAGGTGTCCCAGCAATAGGTAAGTCGAAACACTGGCACGTTAGTTTTTTACACCGTTCTATTTTGAACATTTCTGTAATTGGACACTTCCAGCCAATGACGAGGGTTAACGGACCTAATCGCCCTATTGGTGAGTTACTAGAGAATTATTTTCCAAAAATTATAGAACCTGAACAATATTGGCGTCTTAAAGACCGCAGCTTAAAACGAGGATTTGGAAACAATGGATCCAAAAGCAAAAAAATGTCCAATTTGTTTACAGGACTTGTTAGCTGCACAGATTGCGGCAAAAAATTCCATTACAGCGACAAGTGGCACAGCATAACATCAAAACGCCTTAGATGCAGCGGTAGGGTGGAGCGGGCGTGTGATAACAACACAAGTTTTGTTTATGCCTATTTTGAAGACATACTGCTTCGGTATATTGAAAATATCGACATATCAAATATCTTCCCCGAAACAGTCAATGTTCTTGCAGAATTGAAAGAAAGGTTAGTTGGTAAAAAAGGTGAGTTAAATGCTGAAACCAAACATCGAGCTATGCTTATTGGAAATTTTGATGAGGAAGACGCCCAAGCTATGGGTATTATCAATAAAAAGCTCCATAGAATAAAAGAGCTAAAAGCTGAAATCAAAGAACTAAAAACCCAAATTGATATTCAAGGCTCACGTTCCAAAACTGTTGAAGTGAATAGCCCCTAGATTTGTAGACACCTTGTTCCTTAAAATGAGGCAAGGAGATTAACATGTCTAAATCAAAGTTCA
>CAJXWA010000132.1 GCA_913062525.1 uncultured Alphaproteobacteria bacterium
CGATTCAGATTTGTCGAAGTTTATTCTCTAATCAACATGGCAAAACGGGTCACAGATACTCGTTTTGCCAATTTACACCAGCTTTAGGTGGTAATTTTGACCCTTTAGGCATCCATTTACGTGAATTTAGAATTGCTTAACCTCCTGACCTTAATCTTTCCCGTTCAACAGTAAAAACGGGAATATTATCGTGTCTATGAAGGTACTTACAGAAGCCGAGCTAGAAGCTCAATACGAAGAAGAAGCTCTGGATGAAGCAAGAGACGTTGTAGCAGGTCTTGAATTGCGCATGCAACAAATCCGCGGAGGAACACTGTCCGCAGGAGAGGCCGCAATAAAATTGGCTCAAGATGCCTCTAACCTTCGGTTAAAAGCAAAAGCAGTAAATTTACCGGGGCTAACTCCCTTAAGCCATCGCCTTGACGAATATTTATCGCAAGCAAAACAAATTACCACAAAAAACCTGAGCGACCTTCAGCTCTTCAGTGATCGTATTAGCTCCATACTAGATGGAGACATCATCCCTGAAGAAAATATCGCTGAAGTGATCCGCAACCTCCCTCACAAAAGCACGTTTGAGGTCAATGACGTCACAATCACGGATACTGAAGTGACGCTGGTAATGCCGCAAAGAACTGCTGCCCGGGTCGTGGAGCGGGAATTAAACGCTTGTGGTTATCGTGTTTCAACGGTCCTTGATCCCATTGAAGCCTTCCAGATTGTGCTTGAAACCAAACCAGATATGGTTATCACAACTGCTGTCATGCCTCGCCTCTCAGGTATTGATTTTGCCTGCGCACTGGCAGCAATGCCGACAACCAGACAAATCCCGGTTGCCGTTCTGACAAGCTTAGAGCCAAATCATCCCGATTTAAAATCCCTGCCCATGAACGTTGGCATTATTCGACGAGGACCTCAATTTGGGACTGATCTTGCTGATACACTTCAGCGCTTTAACATTACCTAACCTCACGATCCTTTAAAGATCGGCGGGCGTTTTTCTGCTAATGCCGCCTGCCCTTCTTTAAAATCATCAGAATTCAGGCAAATCTGCTGGGCGTCTTGCGCCGCCTCATCATCGAATGCCCCACGGGCAATGGCATTAAATGTCGCCTTCATTCCTGATAGACTTAGCGGCGCCAAATCTGACATGGCGACGGCCAAACCTTGAACTTTGTCGTCAAGGGCATCCGCCTCCACCAGGTAATCTAGAAAACCGATCGCTTTTAACTCTGACCCTTCCATAGTTTCAAGGGCCAGGAATAACCGTTTCGCAGGCCCCAACCCTAAACGGGAAACAGCGCGGACCATTCCGCTCGGATGATAATGGATCCCAATGCGCGCTGGCGGGATAAAACATTTCATCTCAGGCGTGCCCACCCTGAAATCACAAGCAAGTGCTAGATCCGTTCCCCCGCCGTAAACACCGCCATTTAATTTACAAATAACGGGAAATGGCATGGCTTCTATTTGATCGCTGAGCATTTCCAGAGGATTTTTCGAAAAATCATACTCTTTCAACTCACCGAGATTTGCACCGGCGCAGAAACTCCGGCCCTCTCCGGTTAGGATTCCCACCCGAATATCCGTATCCCGAGCTTTCTCCGCCAACAGATTGCGAAGTTCATTCATTTCATCAGGGTTGACGACGTTATGCTGCTTCGGTTTATTTAAAGTGATGGTAAGTACAACGCCAGATTGGCTAACAGTAAAGAAAGATCCCATGAAACACCTGTTCTTTTGGTTTTATTTGACTTGTAGCATAGCTACAGGCAGCTTGACAAAAAGAGTATCAGTTTCTACCAAACAGAGACAACTTAAGTAAAAGGCTTTGATCAATGAACATGCGGCGTTTGCGAATGGGGCTGAACACCTTGTTAAACATCAAAAAACAAGGATTTTTTATACCCTACCGTTATGCAGATACCCTTCCTGATCGCAAATCACATGAAACCTATCCTGCGCTCTTTCAAATTTTCAAAAGCCACGAAGCTGCATTTTCAACATTTTTGGACGAGATGCAAAGTTACGCGCCCATATTTAGTGAATTTGGAAAAGAACAACCCCCAGCTCCCCGTTGGACACAAGACTGGTTTCCAAGGCTCGATGGCGCGGCTGCCTATAAAATGGTTAGGGATTGCAAGCCCGCACAAATTGTCGAAGTGGGATCTGGTCATTCAACCCGGTTTATGGTTCAGGCCATTAAGGACGGGAACCTGCCCACAAAATTTACAGCCATTGATCCGGCACCGCGGGCCGATATATCAAAACTCCCCGTTACCTTGCACAGGGATATCGTTCAGAATTGCGATTTGAGAATTTTTGAGGATTTGAAAACCGGCGATTTCCTATTTGTCGATTCCAGCCATATCGCCATGCCGGGCTCGGACGTTGATTTTCTATTTCTGAACGTACTTCCAATGCTGCCAAAGGGCGTCATTGTCCATATTCATGATATTATGCTGCCCCACGATTACCCTCAAAGTTGGGAATGGCGCGGATATAATGAGCAGCAAGTGGTCGCACCGTTACTATGCGGGGGCTATGATTTACTTTTTTCCAGTGCATTTACCGCCCGGCATATGCAAGAAAAAGTAACCGCAACAGACCTTGGCAAAATCCACCTGTCAGACGGTGCATTCGAGACCAGTTTGTGGCTCAAAAAAAACACATAACAAAAAAATGAAATTATGTGACTGCATATTTTCCCTAAGTAGATCATATTTTATACATGCTTAAAAAAATTCTGAGGATAATACTGGGAGAACCGGTTGAGGGAACTCTACCAATTAGGGTCCAATCGGCAATTCAAAAACAACAGGATCAGTCGGAAATCCTGATTGCCTGCGTACAGCTTTTTCTAGTCTTAACATTTTCCGTTCTATACGCCCTATCCCCTAAGACATTTGCAGCAAACACAATGTTTGCACCTGTGCCTTACGCATTGGCTGGCTATTTGGGCTTCACCCTCACGCGGCTTTTCTTTGCTGTTAAGTGGCGCTTGCCAGGATGGTTTCTATCGCTTTCAGTTATTGCGGACATGTCTTTGCTCATGTTCCTGATCTGGAGCTTTCATATTCAGTATGAGCAAAGTCCCGCCTTTTATTTAAAAGCACCGACCCTTCTGTATGTGTTTATTTTCATTGCCTTGCGGGCTTTGCGATTTGATATGCGATATATACTGCTTGCCGGTATAACTGCCGCCACGGGCTGGATTATTTTACTGGCCTACGCCGTTCATTACGGAGAGGGAATGACGTCAATCACGCGAGATTATGTGCTCTACACCATGTCGCACAAAATTTTGCTGGGTGCTGAATTTGATAAGGTTATCAGCATATTAGTCGTTACGTTCTTGCTTGCCTTAGTTATTTTCAGAGCGCGAAGGTTACTAATCAATTCGGTGGCACAGGCAACTGCCGCTGAAGATTTATCGCGTTTCTTTTCACCGGAAATCGCCGATCGTATTACCCAGTCTGAAGGCTGGATCGAACCTGGTACGGGGCAAACTCGGGATGCGGCCATCCTTCATTGTGATTTGCAGGGTTTCACCCGCTTATCCATGGAAAAGCCTGCAAACGAGGTCATCTCTCTTTTGGCCGAATATCAAGCACGCCTCGTCCCAATTATCCAAAAGAACGGCGGGACAATTGATAAATTTTTGGGTGATGGAATTTTGGCAACTTTCGGCGCAGCCGTTGAGACGGACCTATATTCCGCTGAATGCCTAATGGCTCTTGAGCAGATGATCGACGAGACTCAAGTCTGGGCAGAGGAGCGAAAAGCTGCTGGTCTCGATCCGCAAGTTATTCGGTTTACAGCGGCTTCTGGTCCCATCCTATTTGGCGCAGTCGGTGATAAAAGCCGCCTTGAATACACGGTCATTGGCGAGCCGGTAAATTTGGCAGCAAAACTCGACAAGCATGCCAAGGAAGAGAAGGCCCAAGCCCTTGTGACGCTGCATTGCTTTGAAGAAGCTTTAGCTCAAGGCTACAAGCCTTCAAAAGAAAGTGAAATACGCGCAGCCAGAGACGTGGGCGGCGTTACTGGACTTGTTGATTTAGTGGTGTTGCAAAGCGTCCAATAAGAAATAAAGGCTGCCGAAGCAGCCTTTATTCTATTTATAGGGATCTGCCGCATCCCGGAGGCCATCTCCTAAGAAGTTAAACGCCAGCACCACAATTATGACCGGGACAACCGGATACATAAGCCACGGCGTTGTGGCCACGGCGTTAATATTTGTGGTCTCGTTGAGCAAAACACCCCAAGAAGTGATCGGTGGTCGCAGCCCAAGCCCCAAGAAGGACAAGGCCGTTTCCCCCAGGATCATGCTCGGAACTGCAAGACTTGCACTAGCGATCAAATGAGATGCAAATGACGGCATCAGATGACGGCCAATTATTCGGGCAGGACTTGCCCCCGTAAGCTGGGCTGCCGTCGTGAAGTCTTCCTCTCGCAATGACAAGAACTTAGAACGG
The DNA here is from genome assembly GCA_913062525.1 of uncultured Alphaproteobacteria bacterium. Classification (GTDB taxonomy): domain Bacteria; phylum Pseudomonadota; class Alphaproteobacteria; order Sneathiellales; family Sneathiellaceae; genus Sneathiella. The sequence continues at coordinate 4,479 of CAJXWA010000132.1, forward strand.
ACCGCTCGCGCTAAACCGGGCCAATCCAACAGCCCCAAGATGATGGTCAGTCCGAAAAACACCCAAATGGGCGACCATGTCACCGGCAGTGCCGCAGATAACGCCAGCCAAAGCGGGAGTTGCGGCAACGATTTCAAAAGCTCAATTGTCCGCTGGATAACATTATCGATCCAGCCTCCGTAATACCCAGAAATACCACCGAGAATAATACCGAGGGTAAAGCTGATAATAATACCAATTAAGCCAATGGTAAGTGAAATTCGTGTACCGTAAATTATGCGCGATAAAATATCCCGGCCCAACCGATCCGTCCCAAGCCAAAAGAAACTGGCTCGCCTTTGATCATCGGCACAAACCAGATGCACATCGGTATCAAACAGGTTCCACATACTATATTTATCACCGCGACAGAAATACCGCAGGCTATAAACACGCTTTGTATCAACGCGATATTCTCGTTGTAACGTCTCAAGATTTAGACGTTGCCGATATCCATATATAAAGGGCGCCCGTATCTCACCTTCATGAAAGATATGAATGGATTGCGGCGGCGCAAATATAAATTTGGTGTTACGGCTATGAAGCTCGTACGGCGCTAAAAACTCAGCAAAAATAATCGCTATGTAGAAAAACAGTAGAATGAGGCCACTGACAACAGCTACGCGGTGACGACAGAATTTCCACCACATCATCTTCCACTGAGAGGCCAGATAATATTGCTCTTGCTCTGGTGACAATTTTTCAACTGATTGCGGATCAAAAGGCTCTTCTGAATGCCAATGTTCAAGTTTTGTGTCTTTGCCGCCGCCCAAGGTATCACTCATTTAGTTGCTCCTCCGGTCAAACGAATTCTAGGATCAAGTACCGCTAGTAGAACGTCGGAGACAAACACTCCGATCACCGTGAGCAAAGCTAAAAACATTAAGAATGAACCCGCCAAATATTGGTCCTGACTTCGCAGGGCCTCAAGCAACATTGGGCCTGCCGTTGGCAAGCTCAATACCGTACTAACGATCACAGAGCCCGAGATCACATCTGGCAACAAATTGCCAATATCAGCAATAAAGGGGTTCAGCGACATGCGAATTGGATATTTAACAAGTGTTTTAAGGCGCGGCACACCTTTGGCACGCGCGGTCGTCACATACTGCTTTTGAAGCTCGTCCAGAAGGTTGGCGCGAAGCCTTCGGATCATCGCAGCAGTTCCGCTTGTTCCGATAACAATCACAGGAATAATCATATGGTCGAGAATTGACATTGCTTTATCAAAACTCCACGGCTGATCGAGATACTTCTCGTCCATCAACCCTCCAATGGATAATCCAAAATAGAAGTTTGCGTAATACAGCAAGACCATGGCGAGCAAGAAATTGGGAACAGCTAATCCAAGATATCCCACAAGTGTAAACCCGTAATCGCCTATGGAATATTGGCGAGTAGCCGAGTAAACCCCGATGGGAAATGCGACAACATATATGAAAATAACCGTCGTAAAATTGATAATAAAGGTCAGGAACATTCGATCCCCGAGCACGTCTTTCACGGGAAGGTCGTAGGCGAAAGAATGCCCCCAATCACCTTGCAGCATCCCAGAAAAACCGTTCGGTCCCGGCCAAAATCCCATCCAGATGGCGTATTGTTCAATCATGGGTTTATCCAGAGAATATTGCTCTCGATAAAAAGCTATTTTTGCAGAAGCAGATGCGCTCTCGCCTTGAGATTTGAGTTCCTGAAGATGGTTTGATAAATAATCACCCGGCGGTAATTGAATGATAATAAAGGTCAAGATACTGACCACCACAAGCGTGGGTATCATCACCAACAATCTATGTACGAAATAGCTAAGCATGTCTTTATTCCTCTACTTGCTTGCTATCAAACCAAAACAAATCAGGATGATAAACGCCAAAATGAGCCCCAGGGTTCCAATTAAAGATCGCCTTTTTGGGGACATTCTTGAGTATGTTCGCCACCACAACAGGCTGTAAAATTCCGCTTACAACGCCAATTGTATATTGTTGTTCTGCGTGAATATTTAACATTTCTGCCCAGACTTTAGCGCGCTCCGTATCACTCGCTGCATTTTTCCATGTCAGATACAACTCGTTTAAATGAGCCACTTCGGGCATATCTACGGGCTTGCCAGATTGCCCCTTAGTTTCGTGATACTGGCCCCATTTCGGCCATTGATAACTCAATTGACTTGTCGCCGCCAATGCCGCTGGGCTTGAAGAGGGCGAGGGCACACCATTTTCCAACCCAAACCATACGGACATAAGAGTTTCGCCCGCAAAAATCCGGTTTCTGTAAACGGTCCGCTGCGACGGTTTAGTGTAGAGCGCAATGCCAAGTTCACGCCAAGAATCTCGGATCAACTCAAGCACATCGGCACGCTCAGAACTCTCCCCTGCTGTTTCCACAATAATGGAGAGTGAGCGTCCGTCAGGCAGCAAGCGCAAACCATCCTTATCGCGATTGGTTAAGCCAACTTCATCAAGCAAGGCATTGGCTTCATCTATATCCAACACCGCCCATTTTGTCCGCAGGCTATCCACATAAAGGCTGCTTTGTTCTTGAACCGTGTTGTTGCCTTCTTTCGCAAGCCCAAAGAACAAAACATCATTAACTTCCTCGCGGTCAATACCTAGCGACAGAGCCCGCCGGAACCGAACATCGCGCATTAATTTGCGCCAAACCAGATCATTAGCATTCAAATTGGGGTACAAAGTAAAATGCGATCCGCGCACTGTTGGCCACAGAAGAGTTCTATATTTTGATCGCTTTTCATTGGCTTTGAGGAAAGTAGCATCCTGTAATTTGATGGCTCGAGCTTGCAAATCCACATCACCAGATGCGGCTTTGGCTGAAATGAGTTTCGCCTCAGAGACAGACAAAACCATGCGATCAATGTAGGGAAGTTGCCGCCCTTTACTGTCCACCCGGTGAAAATAAGGGTTCCGGACACCTACAAACCGGTTCGCCGGAGCAGAGGTGGTGTTTACCCACGGCTGCAATGTCGGCAGACTTGGATTATCAAACTTATAGAGATTGTCCAAACGGTTGTGTTTTGATGCCCAAGATTTCAATTTGATTTTCTGGATTTTGCTCAGCTTAGATTTGTCGATATAGCGATCATGATGCGGTTTCAAGTTTGCTGCTGGCCGATAAATCAATAACGGCGATGCTGATGCCAAAAGTCCCAAAAAATCTGGGTTCGGCATGGACCACTCATAGCGAACGGTCAGGGCATCTGGAAATGTGACATTTGGATATTCACCATCGACCTGCAATGATGCCGGTGGTCCTGTTGGAGACAGCTTTTTGTTATTGGCAATATCTTCCCACCAATATCTAAAATCTTCAGAAGTAAACGGATCACCATTTGACCAGCGATGGCCGTCTCTAAGTGTAAAGGTAAATATCTTATTGTCCGTCACCTCATAACTTTCCACAATATCTGCAGCAAGCTTCAAATCTGGTGTATAGCCAACCAAACGGGCGTAGCCATAGACAAACATCAATTTCACATCGGATGCATTCCCGATCAAACTGTTGAGCGTTCCCCCATACTGTCCAAGGCTCTGCTCTTCCATCAATGGGACTTTTAGGGGTGTCTTTGGCAGCCGCCCAGCCATTGGCGGAAGTTCGCCGTCCAACACAGCCTGTTTCAGCATGGGAATTTCAGCATGGGCAAGATTGAGGGCCAAAATTGCAATAACAGCGCTCGAGCATAAAAGTGCGATCTTTTTTAGAACCTTGATCATCGTTTCAACTCCTCACGCTTTGTGCCTTCTTGCACTCGAACAAAATGCCCCTCCCCTAAATCCATCATCACAGGAGTTGTACTGTCATTGACTGTAAAAGGTGCGGCCCATGCAGATGGATCTGATGCTTTTTCTGAAACCAGTTGATTAAAATCCAGTTTGTGATCTGGATTTGGCTCTGGAACAGCCGCCAATAATCGCTTCGTATAGGGATGGATTGGATCTTTGAACAAGACGTCTTTTGGGGCCGTTTCAACCAACCGGCCCTGACACATGACAGCTATTCTGTCCGCAATATAATCAACAACGGCCAAATTATGGGAAATAAACAAATAGGTTAGGCCCAGTTCTTTTTGCAGGTCTTTTAACAGATTGAGAATTTGAGCTTGGATTGACACATCCAGCGCAGATACCGGCTCGTCGCAGATCAGTAAATCGGGTTTCAAGGCCAAGGCTCGCGCAATACCAATACGTTGTCGCTGCCCACCGGAAAACGAATGAGGATAGCGACGCAAGAAACGAACATCCAACCCGACAAGGTTCATCAGCTCCTTAACCGTCTCTTCCCGTTCCTTCTGCGTTCCAATTTTATGAATAATCAGCGGCTCGGAGATAATATCATATACGGTCATTCGCGGATTTAAGGACGAGAATGGATCTTGAAAGATAAACTGAACTTTACTGCGGTAATCGAATAAATCCGATTTTCCAAGTGACAGAACATCTAAATCTCTTCCGCGATCATTATAGGTTACCGATCCATCACTTGCAGTAACCGCTCGTAAGATCATTTTGGATAACGTTGTTTTTCCGCACCCAGACTCGCCAACAAGACCAAGACACTCGCCCGGTTTAATGAAAAAGCTAACCTGATCCACAGCCTTCACTTTACCGCCGGGTTTGCTGCCCATAATGGTTGTTTTTCGCGTCGTGAACTCTTTGGTTAAGTTTTTAACCTCAAGAATGGGCTTGTCTTCGGTCTCGTTGATTACTCTTGGGTTAGCCTGCGCAAGGAAGCGGCTATCGTTATCCCGTTTGATTTCTCGAATTGGGGTTAAACGCTCACCATCTTTCATATCAAATCTGGGAACCGCTTTCAGCAAGGCTTTCAAATAAGGATGGCGAGGATCTTCAAATATCTCCTTCAGCGTTCCCTGCTCCATAACCTTACCGTGATACATGACAACAACTTCATCTGCCATACTCGCCACAACACCAAGATCATGGGTGATGAGCAAAATAGCCATTTTCAGTTTTTTCTGCAGCGATTGCATCAAATCAAGGATTTGCGCCTGAATGGTAACGTCCAAGGCGGTGGTCGGCTCATCTGCGATCAACAGGGCGGGATGACAGATCATCGCCATGGCAATCATGGCCCGTTGGCGCAAGCCTCCCGAGAGTTCAAACGGATATGTGTCAACTGCGGTATCTGGATCTGGAAAACCAACTAACCGCAACATTTCCTTAGTGATCTCCAGCCCTTCTTTTTTGCTCTTTTTATGGTGAAGATGCAGCGCTTCTGAAATCTGATTACCAATGGTATGAAGCGGCGACAAAGATGTCATTGGTTCTTGGAAAATAATCGTAATACGCCCGCCCCGAATGTCTCGCATTTCGCGGCTTTCCGGCTTCAACTTGGCGATATCGTAAAAATTACCGGGCTTATCTGGGTCGAAAAATAAAATCTCACCTTTA
>CAJXWA010000133.1 GCA_913062525.1 uncultured Alphaproteobacteria bacterium
AAATAACAGCCGATATGGCCTTGCCGCCTCTATCTGGAGCGAAAATATCAATCTCGCGTTAGATGTTGCCCCTAAAATTGACTGTGGTGTTGCTTGGATCAATTCAACAAATCAGTTTGATGCCGCTTGCGGTTTTGGTGGCAACAAAGAATCTGGGTTTGGCCGAGAAGGTGGACATGAAGGCGTCTTAGAAGTCTTGCGCCCAAAATTCGAAGCCAAGCTCCCCCAATACAAACCTGCAGCACAGAAAATCGCAAGTGGGAAGTCCACGTCGTCCCCTCTAACTGCCATCGACCGGACACACAAAATATATGTGGGCGGAAAACAAGCTCGCGTTGATAGCGGACATAGCTTGCCCGTATTGTCAGCAAAAGGCGACAAAATCGCAGAAATCGGTCATGGCAATCGTAAAGATATTCGAAACGCAGTGGAAGCCGCACGGAAAAACCCAGCCTGGACGAAGAATACCGCTCACGGCCGCGCTCAAGTTCTGTTCTTCCTTGCGGAAAACCTTGATGCCCGCAAAACTGAGTTTGCGGCACGGCTGGTGACGACAACTGGCGTCACATCAAAACAAGCCCATGACGAAGTAGAAGCGTCGGTGCGCCGTCTATTCACATATGGCGCATGGGCCGATAAATATGAAAGCCGGGTTCACTCCCCCCCAATGCGCGGTGTTACCCTGGCCATGAAAGAAGCTGTTGGCACCATCGGCATTCTATGCCCCGATGAAAACCCTCTGCTTTCTATGATATCCCTTGCAGCTCCAGCACTTGCAATGGGCAACCGCGTTGTGCTTGTTCCCTCCGAGACGCATCCGTTATCCGCGACTGATTTCTATCAAATATTGGAGACATCCGATGTTCCAGCCGGAGCTCTTAACATTGTAACGGGCATTCGTGATGAACTTGCGAAAACACTTGCCGATCACGATGATGTCAGATCCGTTTGGTATTTCGGCCCAGACGCCGGAAGTAAGCTGGTGGAGCAGGCTTCTGCCGGTAATACGAAACGGACTTGGACAAACCACGGCCGTGCCCGTAACTGGTTTGATTTGGAACAGGGCGAAGGTGAAGAGTATCTCCGTCATGCAACCCAAATTAAAAACATCTGGATCCCTTACGGTGAATAGGTACGAAGTATGACTGAAAATTTCTTCCCCCAAGAAATCATCCGTAAAAAAAGGGATGCTCAGCCTTTAACTGAAGCTGAAGTGCAATTCATGGTTCGCGGCATCACGGATAATTCTATCTCTGAAGGCCAAATAGCGGCTTTTGCCATGGCGGTATTTTTTCGCGACATGTCCATGGATGAACGTGTCTGGCTGACACGCGCTATGGTCAATTCTGGTGATGTCATGGATTGGTCTAAAGCTGACCTTAACCGTCCTGTCGTTGATAAACATTCAACAGGCGGCGTTGGCGACAAAGTGAGTTTAATGTTGGCCCCTATTGTGGCCGCGTGCGGCGGTGCTGTTCCTATGATATCCGGGCGCGGTCTTGGACATACGGGCGGCACGCTCGATAAGCTCGACAGTGTGCCCGGCTACAACACGGCACCGGATCCAGAACTATTGACCAAAGTGGTTAAAAACATCGGCTGCGCCATCATCGGACAGACATCAGATTTGGCACCCGCAGACAAGCGCTTTTACGCGACACGCGATGTGACTGCTACCGTGGAAAGTATCGCTCTTATAACCGCATCTATCCTATCCAAAAAACTGGCCGCTGGCTTAGATGCTTTGGTTATGGATGTAAAATTCGGCTCCGGCGCTTTTAAAGAAAAGTACGAAGATGCCGAAAGCCTTGCAAAAAGTATCGTAACTGTCGCAAATGGGGCCGGAATGCCAACAACGGCGATCCTTACCGATATGAACGAAGTTTTGGGTCACACTGCGGGAAATGCCATTGAGGTGCGCGAAACCATTGATTTCCTCATGGGTAAAGCCCCCGACCCACGCTTAACTGAAGTGGTAGTGGCGTTATGTGCAGAAATGCTCGTGATTTCAGGTATCGCCGATGCGACAACCGCACCTTTGGCTGTTCGCGGCGCGCTAAACAGTGGGTCAGCTGCCGAACGGTTTGCCCAAATGATCGCAGCACTGGGCGGGCCAACAGATTTGATGACCAACCCGGATACTCACCTTCCCCTTGCGCCCATTCGTCGTGATGTTATCGCTCCAAAGCGCGGCTTCATAAGTCAAATCAATACTCGCAATATGGGCGTTGCCGTTATGGATTTGGGTGGCGGGCGCCACCGGGCAAGTGATCCGATTGATTATGGCGTTGGCCTTTCCAATATTAAGGGGATCGGTGCGAAACTTGGCCCACGAAATCCCATCGCCACAATTTTTGCCCGAACCGAAGATCAAGCCGATGCAGCAGAAGCCCGAATTTTGTCTGCCATTACGATTGCAGACACCGCCCCTCTGACAGGACCCGTTATCGGAACGAAGATCACGTTGGAGGATGTATGAGCCGCGCAATAATACTTGTTTTGGATAGTTTTGGCCTAGGCGCCGCAAAAGACGCCGATCAATTTGGAGACATCGGCGCCGATACTTTTGGGCACATTCGTGACGCTGCGGCAAACGGAGCTGCAAATAATGATAGTCGCTACGGCTCGCTCAAGCTTCCCAACCTTGAAAAACTAGGATTGCTCGCGGCACACCATCAAAACATAACGGGAAGACCACAGAAGGGCGCCTATGACGGCCTGTATGGCTTCGCACAAGAACTCAGCAAGGGGAAAGACACACCCTCTGGTCATTGGGAAATGGCGGGTGTCCCCGTGTTATTTGACTGGGGATATTTCCCCAAAACAGTCCCCTGTTTTCCAAAGTCATTAACTGATGCGCTTATTGAACAGTGTAACCTGCCGGGCATTCTTGGAAATTGCCATGCCTCTGGAACAGAAATCATTGAACGCCTCGGATCTGAGCATGTAGACACAGGAAAACCCATCCTCTATACGTCAGCGGATAGTGTGTTACAAATTGCAGCGCATGAGGAAAGCTTTGGCCTTTCCCGGCTTTATGAAATTTGTGATGTGGCCCGCAAGCTTGTAGATGAGTTAGAGATTGGCCGTGTAATTGCTCGGCCTTTCATTGGCAGTAAAGGCAGTTATACCCGCACAGCGAACCGAAAAGATATTGCCGTCCCACCGCCTGAGCCAACTCTTTTAGACCGACTTTCTGAAAATGGAAAACGAGTGATATCCATCGGTAAAATCGGTGACATTTTCGCCCATCAAGGTACCGGTGAAATTATCAAGGCCGATGGCAATATGGCTCTTGTTGATGAGACACTAAAAGCTATGCAACGACCGATAAGTGCTGATCTTATTTTCACAAACCTCGTGGATTTCGATCAATCCTATGGTCATCGACGTGACGTTGCAGGATATGCAAATGCGCTTGAAGAGTTTGATGTAAGACTTCCTGAAATACAAACGGCTATGCAAGAAGGCGATCTGCTCATTCTCACCGCAGATCACGGTTGCGATCCCACATGGCCGGGCAGCGATCACACCCGCGAAGTTGTCCCTGTTATTGGCTACAGTCCCACAATACCATCTAAGAACATTGGAGAACGGTTGAGCTTCTCTGACATTGGGCAGAGCATTGCTCAGCATTTGGATATCCCACCTCTGGCGCATGGCGTCTCATTCTTGGAATAATCATGATCAAAAAAGCCGAACTCCATGTCCATCTTGAAGGAACCGCAACGCCCGCTCTTGTCCGCAAGCTCGCGGCTAACAATGGCGCGGAACTTGACCCGTCGACATTTGCATCCGATGGCGAATTTCGCTGGACCGATTTCTGGGATTTCCTGAAATGTTATGATAAAGCCGCGGCCGCGATCCGATCGAAAGATGATTATCGGGCGGTAACATATGATTACTTAAAACGATGTGCATCTGAAGACGTCATTTACGTGGAAACATTTTCGTCTCCCGATCATGCCGCACAGGTTGGTATTAGTTATCAAGATCATCTCGATGGGATCACAGCTGGGATTGATGACGCTCGCCGCGACTTTGGAATTGAAGGACGCATCATCGTGACTTGTGTTCGTCATTTAGGTGCTGAAAAAGCACTCGCCGTTGCAAAATCTGTGGTAAATGCACCTCATCCATATGTGGTTGGTTTCGGTATGGGCGGAGATGAAGCCCAATTCCATCCAAAAGACTTTGCGCCAGCCTTTAACCTAGTTCATCAGGCCGGGCTTGCCACAACTAACCACGCGGGAGAGTTTGGCGGTCCTGAGAGCATTCGAGACACACTTGAGCACCTTCCCGTACAGCGCATTGGGCATGGAGTTCGATCTATTGAGGATGCATCGCTTGTAGAAGAACTTGCCGAGAGGCAAATTCCATTGGAGCTTTGCCCGGGGAGTAACATCTCAACCGGACTTTACACCTCCTACGAAAACCATCCTTTTAACAAACTAAAAGAAGCCGGATGTCTCGTGACCATCAGCTCCGATGATCCACCGTTCTTTGCAACATCAATCGGCAAGGAATACGAGAAAGTTGCTCGTGCATTTGGGTATAGCGAAGAGACTATGCAACAAATTACGCGGAACACAATCGATGCCGCGTTTTGCAATGATGAGTTAAAAGAGCAATTAAAATCAAAAATCTAACGAATTAGTTTGTTTTTGGTTTAATCTCGATTTTAGTTTTGGAGGCGTTAAACCGCTCTAAAACTTCGTTCGTTATGTCCATCGTATCATTGAAAAACAAGATAGTGTTGCTATCGAAGCCAATATTCATGCCCTTTTCAGACGCAACCCTTGCAGATGTTTTAACAATAATGGAGCGCAATTTTGCTCTAACTTTTTTCAAAACATTGTTGAGCTTACCATTAGATACCTGCATTTCGCGCTGCAGATTTCTTTGATTTTGCTGCAAAGCTGCGACCTTTTGCTGAAAAATCTCAGGCGCTAGAATGGCTTGTTGTCGCTTCAACTCATCGGCTTGATCTTTCAATGTAGCTCGTTTTAAATCGATATCATCTCTCACGATTTTTACTTGCGCTTTCATTTCCCCTTCAGCCTCTTTCCAAGGACGCGAAGACGACAAGACTTGAGAAATATTAACGACAGCAACTTTAGCCACGGGAAGTTTTTCTTGTGCAGAAGCCGTATTTACAGCAGCTAAGCTAACGCTTCCGATGACCAGAAGGCCAACAATAGATACTGATTTCTTCATTTTAGTCGACAGTTTCTGCACACAAAACTCCATTTGAAATAGCGAGCGCTATAAACGCACCCCTTACAATTGCCCTACACTATCAAATGCAGGGACTATACCGCAACTCATACAATAGGTTTTTTTAAAGGCACAGCCTATTTTGCGGCTGCTTTCCATTCCATAATATAATCTGATTTTTCAAATTCTGGAATTGGTGGTGCAGAAATGGCTGTTCCAATGTAAAGAAACCCGACAATCTCATCCCCTCCCACTGCACCTAAACGTGCCCTGACATGTGGATCGTGGCACGGGGAGCCTGTTCGCCAAATTCCAGCAAATCCCATTGCATGAACAGCCACCATTATATTTTGCGCAGCCGCTCCAGCTGAAATAATTTGCTCCATGGCGGGAACCTTTGGGTGTTCAGATACTTTTGCAATGACAGCAATTACCATTGGTGCTCGCAAAGGTTTCTTCTTCTCTTTCTCACACGCAGCCTCGGAGGCATCTGGATCGTTCTTCGTGAGTGCTTCGCAGAGGATTTCGCCCAATTCTTCGCGCATTCGATCTTTAAATACAACAAACTTCCATGGTCGTAGACATCCATGGTCTGGGGCCCGCATTGCCGCCTGTAAAAGTGTATCTAGTTCAGCCTTTGAAGGCGCGGGTAAATCTAGTTTAGCCGTTGATTTTCGGGTCAGCAGCGCTTCGATAGCGTCCATATGAAAAGCCTTTTAGGTTTTTATAAGTACAATTTCTCGCACAATACCAAACACATACCCATGAGCCAATTTGAATTTTTCTCTTCAAAATTTCCTAATTGAGTAGAATCAATTCAAAAGCCCTGAAACCGCCCTATATTAATTCACAGAAACAGTGATTCTGATGGAGGCAAAAATTATGGCTATTAAGACAATTCTATTACACCTGACAAATGACAAAAATTTGGAAGGCCGCATCAAGTTAGCGCTGAAGTTGGCCGCCGAAAATGATGCAATGATCAATGGCTTATACACCATCATTCCGGCTGCTCCGCCTGCTTCTTTTATGGGATATATCCCACCAGAATTCATTGAACGCACTCGCGCACTTGAAGTGGAAAATGCCAATGCTGCATCTGAAAAACTAACTGACGCTGCAGCTGAGGCTGGTGTGCCTGTTCAGATTTCTAAAGAAGAAGGCTACGCCCTTGATATTTTAAACATGCATGCTCTGTCTGCAGACCTTCTAATTTTAGGGCAAGTGGATCCGGACGATGAAAAATCAGCCCAATACCGATATCTAGCCGATGAACTCGTTGTCAGTTCTGCCCGCCCAATATTGACTGTCCCATATGCAGGCAATCATACAAATTTTGGGAAGCATATATTGGTTGGCTGGAACAATACACGCGAGGCCTCTATCGCCCTTCATAACGCCATGCCTTTTTTGAAAAAGGCAGACAAAATAACGCTTCTCAGCGTCAACCCTCAAACTGATCAAAGCGCTGAAAATGCTGCCATCATTGCTCACTTAGGACGGCATAACATTCCAGCCCAAATCAAGGTTAGCCAGTGGAAGAATGTCAGCGTTGGAAATGCTTTGCTTGATTCCCTCGTGGACCTCAATGCCGACATGCTTGTCATGGGTGCTTACGGACACAGCCGAATTCGAGAAATGATTTTAGGAGGCGCCACTCAAGAAATTCTTGAGCAGATGACCGCACCAATTCTTTTCTCTCACTAACAAGGGTGCAAACCCTTGTCGCAAAAGGGGGTATTCTCCGTTCTCCACGCCATCCATCACAGCGGTAGAATATCTTCCTTTTGCACTTCTTTCCAATCACCTGCGGCTAAAGTACCTAGCTCAAGTTTACCAATCCCCACCCTAACTAAACGGAGTGTCGGGAAACCAATTGCCGCAGTCATACGCCTGACTTGCCTGTTTTTTCCTTCCGTCAAGGTCATTTCTATCCAGCTATCTGGTATATTCTTTCGAACCCTGATCGGTGGAACTCTCGATGGAAACTGGGGATCAGGGTCTATGAGCTGCGCGCTGCAAGGACGTGTGCTGTAGCCGCGAATGACCACACCTTGAGCGAGCGGTTCCAGATCGCTATCAGTGGGAACACCTTCAACTTGCACATGATAGGTTCTGGGGTGTGCAAATTCGGGGTCCAAGAGCCTTTTGATAAATCTGCCATCATTGCTCAATAGCAGTAACCCTTCGCTATCTCGATCAAGCCGACCAGCAGCATACACTTCTTTGGGCAGCGAATATTCCGATAATGCGGGATGCCCCCCTTCACTTGTGAACTGGCTGAGCACTCCGAAAGGTTTGTTGAAGGCAATATATCTATAACTATGCAAAATTTTCACTTCCAAACTGGATCAATTATGGCGAATAAGCCACATTGTTTACATTTCCGCATTGTTCGCCGAAAAAGAAACGATTTTATTACTTTTGTACCATTACTTTAAGAACGAAGTTTGATACAAATATCAAAACTTATCTCTCAAGGTTTTTATAGAGAGATTGCTGGGCATCCGTTTTCTACTCAGACCTGTTCAGATGCTATTAATTAGCCTCTTACGCTCTGTGTCACTCGAGTATATGTACCGTGTTTAGATTAGACTTTAAAAGTTTTATTGGAGCTTACAACGCAAATGACTGAGGTGGCGCTATGCAAAATCCTATTTGTAGGAAATAAGGACGGAGATGCGCAGCAACTTAACTGGCTAATATCCAATATCAAAAAACCGGTGATGGAATTGATGCATGTTCCAGAGGCCGAAGCTGTTCTTAACCAACGAAGTGCTGCTGATGCAACTGTTATATTACTTGATGCAGACGGTACTGGTGACAAAGAATATGAAACCCTCAAGGCGCTTCGGGCGACATTCCCTGCAATCCCAGTTGTTTTACTAACCGACAATGAAGATGAAACAGGACAGTTCGCAATCCGCAACGGTGCACAAGATTATCTATTGCGAGATCAACTCACTGCGACAGCCCTTAGCCGGAGTTTAGTCAGCGCGATTGAGCGGCAACAGGGGCAACAACAATCGGCAGAAACTGCACCCCTTTTGGAATCTGCCACTGCCGTCCTGAATAGACTTCCTATGGGCGTCATTCTTGTAACCGCGACCTCTCAGGTACTTTTCTACAATGGAAAAGCCAAACTCTTTCTAGATCGCGAAGATGGTTTAATCCTCGATAAAAATCGGATTTGCCGGGCAACCATTCAAAGTGAAAACAAACAACTGACTGAGCTCCTTAACAATGCGCTGTCACCTTCATCAGAATCCAAGAATGAAGGCGATTTTGCAATGTCGGTCACGCGAAATGAAAGCGACACTCCACTCACCGTAATGGTCGCCCCAATCGGGACAGGCGTGGCTGGAAAAGGTGCGGTTCTTTTCGTATCTGACCCAGTGGAACCCGTGGAATTGTCCATTGACGCAATTTGTAATTTATATTCACTGACACCTGCCGAAGGCCGATTGGCTCTTGGGCTTACCAATGGCTTTAAGCTCGATGATCTTGCCGAGGAATGGGGCGTCAGTATGCATACCGTTCGCTCCCAGCTCAGACAGATTTTCAGGAAAACAGACACGAGCCGGCAAAGTGAGCTCGTCAAACTAATCTTGACTGGTCCCGCCGCGTTAAAAGCAACGCCTCTCCTATAATCTACCCTTAGGCGCTATCTGGTGCTTCAGGGGACTTAGAGAAATGCTGCCATTTTTCACGGCCGCCGCGATTTTCCAGGGTATTTATGAGAGCGCTGACAGATTTACGATCATAACGTGTATCAACATCTTCCATTAAAATGCTCGTCGCTTTGTTAAAATTCAAAGCCTCTCGATATGCTCGTGGGCTCACCATTCCAACAAAGGCGTTTGCAACCGTTATGATACGCGCACCCTCATTGATCATGTTCCCTTTAAGCCCTCTTGGCTGGCCACTGCCATCCCAATGCTCCTGCAGTTGACGAAGAGTTTCTGCCACAGGGAGGTTAAACTTCACACCTTCGAGAAGATCTGCACTTGCAAACAGGCTATCACGGAGAATACCTCTTTCTTCATCAGAAAGATCTCCGACTTTAGTCAGCACATCACGCGGTACTAATATTTTCCCAAGGTTCATCAAATTGCCAGAAATATCGACTGTCCGAATAACCTTTTCGGAAGAGCCTAGTTCTTCTGCAATTGCCACGCTGACTTCCGCAACTCGCGCTGACTGATTTGCGGAAAAAGGATCCCGTCGATCAAGAAAAGCGACCAAAGTAGAGACCAAATTACGCAGGACATTCTCTCTCTGCTCTCTCTCTTCCACAACTTCGGTAATGTCTTGGAATACAGCAAGCAGTTCAGCGCCTTGCCCTGAACTTTTTCCAAGCGGAATGATGTCAGATTTCCATACCTGCTCACCACCCTCTTGCGGGACAGTGATTAATTGAGTTTGAGTCTCCTGGTCCTCGCGGGCTTGCTCCATCATGTTTTTGAGATCACTAGCAACATCCTTATCAAAAACATTTGTGATCCGGCGGCCAATGATTTCTTCTTGCCCCATTTCAGCTGTATCTGCTGCTTTTTTATTGG
>CAJXWA010000134.1 GCA_913062525.1 uncultured Alphaproteobacteria bacterium
CTTGAATCTTTGTATCCGGTCTCAACTTGAATCCAACCATTGCGCTCGAGTACATTCAGGTTCCGGGTCAGACCAGTACGGTCAAGCAGAAGGTTATCGGCCAAAAGAGTTAATGGAACAGGCCCGAGATTTGCCAAGGCACCTAATATCGAAAATTGAGTTGGTTTGATCCCCGCGTCACGTAGTGAGATTTCGTAGAATTGCGTGACCTTACGCGCAGACCTTCTCACCATGTTGCAGGAGCAATCCAAAATCATTGAGTATTTTTCTTTGTTGCTGACCATTTTGGTTCTTTCGTCGTTTGGAAAACTACATATAGGTGCATATACACCTATTGTCAAATGAATTTTGATGCGTTGAAACTTCTGCTCTGGGTCATAAGCGGATGTTCTTAGCAGTCTAAAATCAGGTCCGCTTAGCTCTCACAAATCGGACATCGAAAATGGATTTTCAGATTTCTCTGAGATAACGTCCGCTTTCCGCCCGGTTCAGCCGTTGGCCGGTAATTGTATAGGTCACTTTGTCCGTCCTTTTGCTAAGATAGACTCTACATCATTTTGGAGGAGTTTTTGGGGCTCAGGTCAGCTTGAACAAATCCTTACCTCGATTTGAACCTACTAGGATGATCCGAAATTTCCCTGTTCAGCCAGAAGGTTTCCCTGATGTCATGTTTGAAATTCCCTGTTCTGGTTTAAGGGAAAATGCTCTGTAAGCCGCAGGCTGTATGGGGTTTACAGAGCATTTTCCCCTAAAAGCATAGTATTTGACAAATCTCCCTGTATTTTCCCTGTTTAACAGGGAAGTCAGGGAGACGGGTTCGCTTGAGACTACTACCTCCACCAAAATTTTAAAAGCCCCTTGGAATTCAGTAACATGCTGATCCAAAGGGCTTTTTATTTTGCTATGGTACACATTAGTGGTACACAATTAAGATGTCTCAAAATACTAAAAGACCGACATCTCCTCCAAAGAATGCTCCCGAGTAGTAGCTTCCGATATTACGCGCGTGTTCGGATCCCAAAGGGACTTCTCCAATCCTACAAAGGCGCAAAAGAAATTAAGTGATCCCTCAAAACTTCTGATAAGCGAACTGCGCTCGTTCGCTTGTCGGGAGTAGTTGCGGAAATTCACTTTGAATTTGAACTCAAACGCAACCAAATCTCGGGTAGAACGACAGAGGTTTTGGATAAATCTCAAGCGAGAAGGTTAGTGCAAGTTTGGTTTCGAGAGAGTTTAGCAAAATCAAATGACATTGAGTTTGAAGTTTTAGAAAATCAAGAAGTAGTCGATCAGGCTATAGAAAACTGGCATTGTCACATTAACTTCCAATAGACGCAGATATTCCTCAGTTACAAATCTTCAGGTGGCGGTGCTTGCAGTTGCCCAAACATCAAAAGCTTCATTGCGGATCTGCTTGAAGTGAATGCGATTGAGTAGGTGGCGTTGAACATAGAAAGTATTGTACGTGGCTGAATGAATATTGAGAAATCTTTCGGCAGATCCTGGAGACTTAAACTTTTGCATCTTTCGTTCTCTTCGCCGGACGGGAAGATGAGAGTTTTTCGCGCGGTTGTTCAATCGTTTGTTGTCAATGTGCTCAGCAGTTAGGCCCAATGTTCGGAATGCCTTGTGATAGGATTTTAGTTTATCTGTTACTATTTGAGTTGGCGCAAAACCCCGTTTCTTCAATAACTTCCGCATTAATTTCAAGGCAGATTTTGTATTTCGCTTCGATTGTACGAGAAAATCCAGAACCTCTCCCTCACTATCAACGGCACGCCAGAGCCAGTATCGTTTTCCTCGAATAACGATAACCATTTCGTCTAAATGCCAAATATCATTGGGAGTAGGGCGGATAGATCTCAGATTTCTGGCGATTGGTTCGCCAAATTTTAGAAACCATTGTCGAACTGTTTCGTACGAAATATCTAAACCACGTTCTGCCAACAGGTCTTCGACATCTCTGTAGCTCAACGTAAATCGAGCGTAAAGCCAAACAGCGTGCTGGATTATATGAGGCGAGAAGCGATGTCGCTGATAGGAGATCTTTTTCATCTACTGAGATTAGATCAGCATTAATTTCCTTGCCACAAAGTTAATGTGACGATGCCCTCAGCTCAAGGAATGTCGCACGGAAGCATTTGGCATTTGGGAATCTGCAAGTGGCACTGACTAAAATAATTTACTGAGGCTTCTCTGCGCCTATCGCGAGTTAATGTGACAACGCTAAGAGGAATAATCCGGCTGATTTTTGTAACGAAAACGCCTTCACGCAAAGCGATACAAATTTTTCTTGTTCTTAGAATCCATCCTCTAATGGGTGTGTTAAAGGGTAAAAAATTTGTGATCTTCTATTTTGCTTTATATTTGATTCGTTAAATATTTTCAAGAAAACTCGAATATATTCGTTTATATCATGTAGTATGAAAATAATGTAATCGTTTACAAATCGGTTAAGGTGCTGAAAATTAAATGTTAAATAGTGTTGCGTAAATTCCTTAAGTAAGAAAAATCTAAAATTTTAAATATGGCGCTTGAATTGGTTGGGCCAATTAGGTAAACCAAAGTGGGTGTCCAAAATTTGAAGCTCAATTTTAGAACTAATTAAAATTCTTCAAAAATTGGTTGACTGAGTTTTAGGGCAGAAAACATAAAAATGAGCATCGTGGGAGCGAGAAATGCATCTTTCAACGCATAACTGGATGAGAGCCGAGCCTGTAGAAACGACATTGCGTCGTGGCAAGAAATATGGATTGCAGAGCATAGAAATAAGCGGTGAACCTGATCAATACAAGACGTCTGACGTGCGGAAGTTACTGAAAGAATTGGACATGTTCTGTTGGGGCTCCGTGACGTTGACATTGGGTGACCGGAATTTGGCTTCAAAAGACGAGGCCCAACGCGCCGCAACTGTCGATTATATGAAACAAGTTGCCACCATGGTACACGAACTCGAAGGAACTGAACTTACAGTGGTTCCAGCGACGGTTGGAAAAGTGTCACCGGATGGATCTCCTGAAGAAGAGTGGAAGTGGGTCGTTGATAGCCTTAAAGAGGTGTACGAACTTACAGAAAGCTATGGCATAAAAATTGGGCTTGAGCCTTTAAACCGGTTTGAGACTTATTTTTTGAATCGCGCTGATCAAGCAGTGGCCCTTGCAAAGGATGTTGGGCCTAATTGTGGAGTTTGTCTCGACGCATTCCACATGAATATTGAAGAAGTCGACTTCATGGAGGCTATTCGAACAGCTGGCGATATGTTGGTTGATTTTCATGTTGCAGATAATAACCGCATGCCTCCAGGCATGGGACAACTTAACTGGCCGGAAATTGTCAAAACATTGAATGAAGTCGGATATGACGGTGCTATGACACTTGAGTTCGTCACGCCAATTGACCGTACTCCCATAACGAAATGGCCATATCAAGTCGAAACAAACCCGGTAGATATCTCTCCTGAACAACTGAAATTTATCGAAGATCACGGCAGCAGCCTGCTGAGCGAAGAATTTTACACCGAAATGGTGAAACGTTCATGCCAGCACATTGTGCCGTTGATTTCGTAATGAAAATAATTGGTACAAATATCGCAGATGTAACTGCGACGTGGATTAGTTGTCCAATCCCTTTCGAGAAGCAGCATACCTCTGACTTTGGCCGTATTAGCAGTTTTGATATGGCGCTTGTGGTGGTCACTCTTGAAAACGGAATGATCGGTTATGGCGAAGCAAAAGCAGCTGTTGGCAGTCAAGGATCTTGCGAGGCCCTTGTCAGCATTATTGAAAAGGAATTTAAGCCTCAATTAATTGGAAAGGATGCGACGCAAATAAGTCGGATCTGGAGCCTGCTATATAACGGATCCCGCAGTGGTTATGGAGAAACTCGCGGACGGTCTTTCCATGTATTGGGAAGACGTGGGATTTGGATCTCTGCTATGAGCGGTATTGATCTTGCTCTCTGGGATCTTGCCGGTAAACGCCTAAATGCGCCTGTGCTTGATTTGGTGGGAGGGGCTGTACGAGATAAAATGGATGCTTACGCCAGTGGTGGATGGGCCGATGTTAACACAATTGGAGAGCAGCTTAGATCTTATGTTGAACACGGTTTTAAATCAGTAAAAATGCGTATTGGCGTTATGGACGGTCCAGTTTCCGCTAGTGTTGCGCGGGTAACCGCTGCGAGGGAAGCTCTTGGACCTGATTACGATATCATGGTGGATGCGCATGGGACGTATAATCCAACTGAAGCGCAGGAATTTTCTCGCCGAACCGCTGACCTTAATCTTCGATGGTTTGAAGAACCTGTAAGTGCTGATGCTCGTAAGGCGATGACTGCGGTCAGAAGAGATGCCCCGATGCCAATTTCTATGGGCGAAAGTGAGTTTACCTGCTTTGATTTTCAGGATCTGATTGACCGAGAAGCTGCTGATATCTTGCAACCTGATATGGCCATATGCGGTGGTTTCACCGAGGGGCTCAAAATATCTGCTCTTGCGGTTTCGAACCAGCTTGAATTGGCGCCGCATTGTTGGGGATCTGCTATTTCGTTCAGTGCTGGTTTGACACTGGCATTTGCTAGTCCAGCAGCCAGTATTATCGAATTTTCATTAGGCGCAAATCCCTTTTTACAAGACCTGGTGTCTCAGAATATTAACGCTGATAACGGGACCTTCTCTCCGCCAACAGGTGCGGGGTGGGGCTTGACAATAAATAACGATTTTGTTGCGGAATTTGCGAGATGATGCATCCAAATTGGGAAAAGAGAATTCA
Organism: uncultured Alphaproteobacteria bacterium; assembly: GCA_913062525.1. GTDB lineage: Bacteria > Pseudomonadota > Alphaproteobacteria > Sneathiellales > Sneathiellaceae > Sneathiella. The sequence goes on from CAJXWA010000134.1 coordinate 4,770, forward strand.
AAATGTCTGAGAACTGGCTTTTACAGCATATAAACATCCTCGTGGATGACCTTGCTGAAGGTATTGCCTTTTACAATGGTCTTCTCGGTTTAGAGTTTGATGAGACGCCTGACTTGGGTTTTCCCGCGCAATTTTTCAAATTTGCAAATGGTGCCCAAATTCACATGAATGAGTTCAAAGACGAACGCCCTTTCCGCGCCCATTTTTGTATTGTTGTCGATGATTTCAGCGACATATTTTGGCGCGTTAAAAAGGCAGGAGTGATTGATAACGAGCCATGGGGGAAAGTTCGTCAGTTACCCACGGGAACCATGCAGATGTTTCTTCGTGATCCGTCAGGAAATCTTGTTGAGATTGCAAGTCGCAAGAGCGACAAAATTGATCTAGAGATTTTTGAAGACGAATTGGTTCACATTGACGAGGATCTTCAGCTCTTCAAGTCAGGCACCAATGATCCTCTTAGAGGAAAATTTTGAGATGACAATATTGTTGCTAGAAACCATAGATCAGATGGGTCTGGCCTTATTGGAAAATGCGAGGACTGTATATCTGTCGCCCTCACCTGATGCACATGCTCATGCTCTGCCCTTCAATGAAATAACGGCGATTGTTACGCGTGGTCTTGGGCAAGTAGATGGTCAGTTGATAAAAAAATGCCCAAATTTAAAGGTTATTGCGCGCTGTGGTGCCGGACTGAACAATATTGATGTTGACGCTGCAAAAAAGGCTGGTATTCCGGTTGTCTATGCGCCCGGTATCAACGCATCGGCTGTAGCAGAACATAGTTTGATGCTGATGTTGAGCGCTGTAAGGCGAGGTTTCTCCACTGCCACAGCAGTGAAGGACGGGAATTGGGATTGTAGAAACGATTTTTCTGGAGATGACTTAGCGAACAAAAAAATATGCATTGTCGGTATGGGTAACATTGGCCGTAAAACGGCAGATCTTTGCAAAGCGTTCTCAAATAATATCACCCTGTTTGGCCGTGATGGAAAAGGGCAGTCTGGTCTCGTTGAGAATTTGAAAGAATACTTGCCGAAAAGCGATGTGGTCTCTCTACATATTCCTCTTAATGAAGATACGCACTATTTGTTTGACGCAGAGATGATGTCTTTGATGAAGCCGGGAGTGATTTTCATCAATACCTCACGCGGTGAAATAGTGGACGAAGATGCACTCGTGGAAAAACTAGATGATGGGCATATTGGTGCTTATGCAGCCGATGTCGTTGATGGCGAGCCGCCCGCGAATGGTCACCCCGTGATTGCACATGAGAACAGTTTCATTACTCCGCACGTGGCATCTCTAACCAAGAGTACTTATCAGGAAATGTGCGTATTTACTGCAAAAAATGTTGTTGCTGTTCTGACAAAACAGACACCAGAGCCGATTTCTATTTTTAGAGGGGCAGCCTGATGAAACAATTAAAATATTTAAACGAAGTTTGTGAGTATTAGGATATGTCAGCACTGAAAGTTACAGGACTGGTCAAGCATTTTGATGGTGTCAAAGCTGTTGACGGTTTAGATCTCGAAGTACACAAGGGTGAGTTTTTTGCTCTGTTGGGCCCGAGCGCAAGCGGCAAAACAACATCGTTTCGAACCATTTCCGGGATCGAAGCGCCGGATGCTGGAACGATCGAGCTGAACGGGCAGGATATGACAGGTAGACCGATGCAGGACCGTGGTGTCGCAATGGTTTTTCAAACTTTCGCTCTTTATCCCCATTTGACAATTCGTGAAAATTTGGCATTTCCGCTTAGACAGAAAAAAATGGATAAGGCTGCGATTGAAAAGCGCATCGGAGAAACAGCCGAGTTGCTCAAACTCTCTCATACATTAGATCGAAAACCGGGAACTGCCAGTGGCGGTGAACAACAGCGTGTTGCAATTGGCCGCGCTTTAATTCGCCATCCAGAGTTGTTGCTTCTCGATGAACCACTGACAAATTTGGATGCAAAGTTACGCCACGATACACGTGCAGAATTCAAACGGATCCATCGTGAGCGGGGCATTACGATTATATATGCAACGCCGGATGAGTTGGAAGCCCTTACACTTGGTGAACGCATCGGCGTACTCAAAGATGGAAAAATGGTTCAGGTTGGAACACCAGATGAACTTTATGAAACTCCTGACAATACTTATATCGCCGGCATGGTCGGGTCTCCCCGGATCAATTTGATTGATGCAACACGTAGAGGGTCAGACGCAAATCCAGAGATTGCTTCACCATTTGGGGACTACTCGGGGGGCGATTGGGAGTCTGCGCTTAAAGGGTTTCCTGTCGGAGAGCAGTTGATTTTTGGCATTCGGCCACATGAAATTGTGCCTGTTGAAAATTCAGCAGACTTCCAAGGCCCGACTTTCGCCGCAGAAGTACATCTGATTGAGCCTTTGGGCGATGTCGTGATCTTGGATCTAATTGCCAATAACTCAAGATTGAAAATGGTTCTACCTGAAGAGCAAGCGGTTGCGTATCAGGTGGGAAAAAGAATGACTTGCGGGTTTGATCTTCAGACAACCCAATTGTTTGCAAAAGAAACCGGAACGGCAATTAGGTGACCCGTTTCGGAAAAATAATATGAAACCTAAATTATTTTTAGCAGGATGATCATGGAGGAAAAAATGACACTATTAAAAAGAGGGGGAGCCATAGCACTTGGTGCGTTTGTGGCAACAACACTGGGCGTTTCCGCTCCCGCATTTTCAAAGGACATTGTTATACAAATGGCGGCTCCGGATTGGGGACCAACCAGGTTTATGCAAGAGTTCGCTGATAAAACGTATAAAGCACCAAGTGGCAATAACGTTAAATTGGCAATTGATTTCATTCCTTGGCCGAGCTTTTATGAACGCGTAGCCGCGTCAATGGCTTCTGGAGAGAAAAAATATCAACTAGTTGTTTCTGACAGTCAGTGGATAGGAACCTTTATTGAAGGCGGCCAATTCATGAAGCTCAATAAATATATTGACGCTGACCCTGATCTAAAGAATACATTTGATGATATTCATCCAGCACTTACAGAAGCGTATGCAACTTATCCATATAAATCGAAAAACATTTATGGCTTCCCGCAGATGCCAGACACGAAGCTGACAACATTCCGCAAAGACTTGTTCTGCGACGCAGGAGAGCAGGCAGCATTTAAAGCAAAATACAGTAAAACTCTCCCTTGTTCTTATGAAGATTGGGAGAAAGTAGACTGGACGACATGGGCAAACATTGGCGAATTCTTCCGGCGTTCACCGGGTGACAAATTGGGTGCAGGCAAAGCAACTGAGGAATTCTACGGAACTGCCTATCAAGCTGGTAAGGGCTATGATTTCTCTTCAATGCAGATCAACGCTTTTATTTGGCAAAATGGTGGCGGTATTTGGGATGAATCAAATCAACCAAAAGCACAGGCTGAAGGTGTTGTTAACTCAGATGCGTCCATTAAGGGTTTTGAAAAATACCTTGATATCTTGAAATATTCACCACCGGTTGCCAAAACAGGCCAGATGGATATTTTCGCAATACAGGAATTGTTCATGCAGGGAAAAATCGCTGCAATGGTCAACTGGAATGCAGTTGCAGCAGCTGCGTTGGACGCCAAAAGTTCAAAAGTCGCTGATAAAACCGCTTTTGCTCTTCCTCCTGGTACGAAAAATGGGTCAGAAAAATTGGACCGCTGGGATAATATCGGCGGACAACCCTTTGTTTTGACAACTTGGAACAGTGATGAAGTTGTGAAAGAAAGCCTTGATTTGGTTAAATGGTGGTTGTCATCAGAAACACAACTTCAGTTCGCCAAAAAAGGTAGTGGTAACGCTGCTTTGATGAGTGTGATGGCACTGCCTGAATATAACGACATTAACCCTTGGAACCGAGCACATGCTGCTGTTCTTCCTTGGCAGAAAGACGTTTGGCATACACCAGAATTCTTCGAATTACTTACTCAACAACAAGAAGAGTTCGACAAAGCGATCACAGGTCAAGTGTCAGCTAAGGAAGCACTAGATGCGATTGCGAAATTTCAGCAAGAACTGCTAACAGAAGCAGGTCGTATTAACTAAGCCTTACTGCAAAAATACATCGAGGGCGGAGAGGGGAAATTAATAACCTCTCCGCCCACAAATAACCAAATATTTATGAATTTTAAAGAGTCGGAAATTACGAAATGCGTGGTTTTTTAGATTGGATAATGGACCCGAAGCGCAGGGGCGCGGTATTGATCGCTCCGGCAATTATTCTATTATTTGTGATGAATATATTTCCGCTGATGTGGTCATTCGGGTTGAGCTTTTTTCACTATAAAGCCTCCTCGATGAAGCCGCCTAGTTTTGCAGGATTGTATTATTATGAAAAAATACTTTCCGACCCTGTTGTTTGGGAAAGGTTTCAGACAACGGCCTTAATTGTTTCTTTAAGCGTTCTGGTTCAAATGATTTTTGGATTTGCTTTGGCACTCCTGTTTTCAAAAAAATTCCCATTGCGCCGTGAGATCATGATGTTGGTACTCACACCAATGATGCTTTCGTTCGTGGCCGTTGGTGTGTTTTTCAAGCTGTTTTATGAACCGACATTTGGACTTGTTGGTCAGGCTTTTAAATATATCACAGGGGAAACACTTATTTTACTTGCCACAAAATGGGGTGCCATCGCCGGTATTGTTATTGCCGATGCGTGGATGTGGACACCCTTCGTTATGTTGCTGGTCTTGGCCGGATTAGTGAGTGTCCCAGATTATTTATACGAAGCCGCTGAAGTCGACAGGGCGACTGCGTGGCAGCGGTTTAAAACAGTTACGTTTCCTTATGTAAAAGGTCTTCTGTTGTTGGCGCTTTTGTTCAGAACCATTGAAACATTTAAATTATTTGATGTGGTTTACATAATCACGGCTGGTGGTCCGGGAACATCAACTGAAACCATTGCAGTTTATGTTTACCGAATGGCATTCCAGTTCTTTAAAACCAGCCAATCATCCGCACT
>CAJXWA010000135.1 GCA_913062525.1 uncultured Alphaproteobacteria bacterium
TTGTAGTTTGAAGCCAATCCATGACGTTATATTTTCATCGCTGGATAAATTCCGCTGCCATTTACCGCGATCCGCGCGTTCTTATTATCCTATTTTTAGGCTTCTCTTCTGGCTTGCCGCTCGCACTAACCGGAACAACTCTTTCCCTTTGGTTACGCGAAGAAGGGCTTACGCTCACATCCATCGGGCTGTTCGCAAATGTTGCAACCCCGTATGCATTGAAATTTCTGTGGGCTCCGCTTGTGGACAAGATGCCCATCCCAATTTTGAGCCGTCTATTTGGCCGGCGCAAGGGGTGGATGATCCTTACCCAAGCTTGCCTGATGTTGTCCATATTTGGGTTAAGTACAACAGATCCCCGCACCAACATCGAACTGACGGCCTTATTCGCATTTCTTGTGGCTTTCTCATCGGCCAGTCAAGACATCGTTATTGACGCCTACCGCGTCGAAATTTGCGATGAGAAAAGCCTTGCGGCTGGCGCTGCCGCCATTGTCTTTGGCTATCGGATTGGCATGCTCGTCTCTGGTGCAGGAGCCCTGTACCTGGCGACAAGTTACAGCTGGAACGTCACTTATTTAGTGATGGGAGCGATGGTTTTAGTCGGTGTCCTCACGACTTTATTGGCCAAAGAACCAGAGAACTACTCTCTTCGCAATGAAGAAACTTTCGCCGCCAATAAATCTCGCAGCGACGCTTATATCCAATGGGTAAAAGAAGCGGTCATTGACCCCTTACATGAATTTATTAAACGCCCCGGCTGGGTACCGATTTTGCTGTTTGTTATGTTCTACAAGTTTGGCGATAGCCTGGCAGGTGTCATGAGCACGCCTTTCTTTTATGATCTAGGTTTCACTAAGATCGAAATTGCCAATGTCAGTAAAATATATGGCACAGCAGCCACATTTATTGGCCTCGCCCTCGGGGGCTGGTTAATGGCGGCTACAGGGCTTTACAAAACACTGTGGGTTTGCGGATTTTTGCAACTGGGGTCAAACCTGATGTTTGCCCTGCAGGCTGTGGCCGGGAATGACGTTTCGGTCCTCGCGGCAACTGTTGGCATTGAAAATCTGGCAGGGGGCATGGGAACAGCCGCCTTCGTTGCCTATCTTTCCAGCTTGTGCAATGTCTCTTACACCGCCACCCAGTACGCCCTTTTGTCATCCTTCATGGCTACCGCACGCATTTGGTTCTCTTCCCCCGGCGGGTGGCTCGCAGAGAATGTCGGCTGGATTGAATTTTTTCTCTTAACCACTGTAGCCGCCGTTCCCGGACTAATGTTACTATGGTGGCTGACGAAACCGGGAAGTATAACCCGGACCGCGGGTACGAAACCCGATAGCGTGTAACCAAGAGACCCAAAAGGGCCCGGAGATAGAATGAACATTGCAAATTTTTTAAAGCGAACAGCGCGCACATTTCCAGACCGAGCGGCACTTGCCTACGGCACGGAAGTCACCGCAACCTATGAGCAATTTCACACTCAATCCTCTGCTATCGCAACCGCACTTACGGAAAAATATGGCCTTAAAAAGGGCGACCGAGTTGCCCTGATCATGAAAAACCACCCTGAATATTGGGTCGCCCTTTTCGCCGTTTGGCGGGCTGGTCTCGTGGCGGTTCCAGCCAATGCCAAACTCCATATCAGTGAATTTCAGTATATTTTAGAAGATTCCGGGAGCAAATTGTGCTTTGCCACCCCTCAAATAAGTGACGAACTTAAAACTTTAACAGGCGAATTACCTGTTATAGATATCGCCAGCACTGAATATGAAGATCTAAAATCTTTTGCCCCCGGCAAAATGGCCGATGTGGATCCTGATGATCTGGCGTGGCTATTTTATACGTCAGGTACGACGGGCAAACCGAAAGGGGCCATGCTCAGCCACCGGAACATTGTGTCCTGCATCATGAATTATTTTACCGATGTCGCCACATTAGAGCCCGGCGATGCCGTCATTCATGCCGCCCCGCAAACTCATGGGTCTGGCTTATATGGCATCCCGTTCATTGCAAAAGCCGGCATTCAAGTAACCCCTGTCAGCGGCGGCTTTGATCCGGCTGAAACTTTCGAGTTAATCGAGCACTATAAAAATTCCTGTTTCTTCTTTGCCCCAACAATGGTGCACAGATTAGTGGGATCAGACGCCCTTTCCGGCGCCGATACGAGCAATTTAAAACTAATCGTCTATGGCGGTGGCCCCATGTATGAAGCGGGTATTCAAAAAGCACTTGAAGTCCTCGGCCCAAAATTCTCGCAAATTTATGGTTTGGGCGAGGCACCTATGACCATTACTGGTCTGTCGCAGTGGGAGCTAGCCCATAATGCCGATCATCCCAATAGATCCGCCCGCCTCGCATCTGTCGGGGTGGAACGAACGGATGTTGAGCTACGCATTGTGACTGAAAATGGCGAAACTTGCGAAGTTGGTGACATTGGTGAAATTACCGTGCGCGGTGATGTGGTAATGCTCGGTTATTGGCAAAACGCAGAAGCCACAAACGAGACTATTCGGGACGGTTGGCTTTACACCGGTGATATGGGTTGCATGGATGAAGACGGTTTTCTCACCCTGAAAGACCGCTCAAAAGACATGATAATTTCAGGGGGCACAAATATTTATCCCAGAGAAATTGAAGAAATATTGCTAAAACATCCTTCCGTGGATGAAGCTTCCGTTGTTGGCCGACTGCATGCCGATTGGGGCGAAGAAGTTGTCGCCTTTGTGGTTGCAAAAGAAGGCCATTCTCTCGATACAAAAACATTGGATAGTTTCTGTATCGAACATATGGCGCGCTTCAAACGTCCAAAGGAATACTTCTACCCCAAAGCTTTACCAAAAAACAATTATGGCAAGGTTCTCAAAACGGAACTTCGAAAACAGTTAGAAGTTTAAGCTTTTTTGTGTCGGCCCACTTGATAAATTAGATGATTTTTCACGGTGGGCCACTCAGAACAGATGATACTGTAGACGCAAGTATCTCGGAGAGAACCATCAGGAAGCAGCTTGTGGTTCCGCAATACACCGTCCAATTTTGCGCCCAACCCTTCGATGGCAGTTCGGCTTTGACGGTTAAAGAAATGCGTGCAAAATTCTACAGCGATGCAATCGAGATCGTCAAAAGCGTGACGAAGTAACAACAGTTTGCAGCGCCGATTAAGTCCGCTGCCTTGAACTGATTTTCGGTTCCATGTTGAGCCAATTTCCAACCGCCGATTTGCCCCATCTATATTCATATAGGTTGTCATGCCAACGGCTTTGCCCGAAGCCTTATCAATGATGGCAAAGGCAATCATGCTGCCCGCTTCCTGCAATTCCAATCGACGCTCAATTTCAGCCCCCATGTCCTCCGGTTTTGGAACCATGGTATACCAAAGTCTCCAAAGCTCTCCATCTTTGGCCGCTTCCATTAAATCACTCTCGTGAGATAACTTAAGAGGGGCCAATTCGACAACATCATCAGATAAAGTTACGGCAGAAATCCAGGACATATAAACACCTATTCGAAGTATGAGCCTGCTATTTATCCAAATATTGGCCTTAATAAAAGAGCCAATAATGCATATTCTTTGGAGCCATTTTGGAGAATGAAATCAAAAAAATAGCCTCCTTTTTCAAGGAGGCTATTTCCATATTTTTATGGCGGTTGGCTAAAGCTTTTACTTACCAGCCTCATGTGCCGCCAACGCTGCCATAATCACCAAATCAGATACAGTCGAGCCAATTGGTACGATCTGTACAGGTTTGCTAAGACCAACAAGCAGTGGTCCAATCACTTCTGTATCGCCCAATACCGGCATCAATTTTGATGTAATATGTGCAGAATGCAGACCTGGCATAACCAATACATTGGCAGGTCCAGACAGACGGCAGAATGGGTATAGCGCCATGATGTCAGGATTTAGCGCAACATCTGCCGACATTTCACCGTCATATTCGAAATCAAGTTCTTCTTGATCGAGTAGGCGAACAGCGGCCCGCATGGCCTCAGAGGTTTCGTGAACCGGATTACCAAAGTTGGAATATGACAGGAGTGCCACTCTTGGCTCGTGCCCCATGCGCCGGGCAACTTCTGCGGCTTCTTTGGTAATGGCGACCAGCTCTTCTGCTGACGGCAATGTCGTAACCGCAGTGTCCGCAATGAACACAGTTCGGTCACGGCCCACAGCAATGGAGACACCAATGACTTTCTGGTTTTCTTTCGGCGAAATGACTTTGCCAATTTCTTTAAACGAGACCGAGAAGCGCCGCGTTACACCAGTTACCATGGCATCAGCATCACCGTTCGCTACCATACAGGCCGCAAAGATATTCCGATCTCGATTTACCAGACGGACGCAATCCCGGTAGAGATAGCCTTTGCGTTGCAAGCGATCGTAGAGGAAGTCGTAATATCTATCGCGGTCGTCCATCTCAAGCGCATTGAATATTTCAATACCGTCACCGAGCTCGATGCCAACGCTTTTCATTGTCTCCCGAATGACATCTTCTCTACCGACCAAGACAGGAACACCGTAGCCCGCATTTTTAAATTCAATGGCTGCGCGAATAACCGGCTCTTCTTCACCTTCGGCAAAGACCACTCGGCGGGGATTGGCACAAACTTCGTCCATGATCAATTGCAAGGAGCCTGCAGTGGGGTCAAGCCGTGCGCGCAATTCGTTTCGGTAGGCAGCCTCATCGATGATCGGTTTCCGTGCAACACCACTTTCCATGGCAGCCTTCGCAACGGCCATTGGAACATGGCTGATCAGGCGCGGATCAAACGGTACGGGAATGATATATCCTGGGCCATAAACCGGGCGTTTACCTTTATAGGCCGCAGCGACTTCATCAGGAACATCTTCGCGTGCCAATTCTGCTATGGCTTTAGCAGCGGCGATTTTCATTTCCTCATTGATGGTTGTTGCTCGCACATCCAGCGCACCGCGGAAAATGTATGGGAAGCCCAAAACATTATTAACCTGATTGGCATAATCCGACCGGCCTGTGGCAATAATAGCGTCGCCGCGCACGTCTTCAATGTCTTCAGGGCGAATTTCAGGGTCCGGGTTTGCCATGGCGAAAATAATCGGTTTGGCTGCCATTTCTTTAACCATGGATTTTGTAACAGCCCCTTTAACAGACAAGCCAAGGAAAATATCCGCGCCTACCATAGCTTGTTCAAGAGTGCGGTGCTCAGTTTCAACTGCGTGAGCTGATTTCCACTGGTTCATGCCTTCTTCGCGGCCTTGGTAGATCACACCTTTGGTATCACAAAGGATGGCATTATTGTGGGGCAAACCCATTGCCTTGATCAGTTCAAGACAGGCGATTGCCGCAGCACCTGCACCGTTCACCACAACTTTAATATCTTTAATGTTCCGATTGGTCAGATCAAGGGCGTTGATAACGCCCGCCGCGCAAATAATTGCGGTACCATGTTGATCATCGTGGAAAACCGGTATATCCATCAGCTCCCGAAGACGTTGCTCAATAATAAAGCATTCTGGTGCTTTAATATCTTCAAGATTGATACCGCCAAAACTCGGACCCATCAGGCGAACCGAATTAACGAATTCATCGACATCTTCTGTATCGAGTTCCAAATCAAAACAGTCCAGATCGGCAAAGCGTTTAAACAAAACAGCCTTCCCTTCCATAACTGGCTTTGATCCCAGAGCACCCAAATTACCCAGACCCAAAACGGCTGTGCCGTTAGAGATTACAGCGACCCGGTTTCCCTTTGTCGTGTAATCATAAACTTTGTCCGGGTCTGCAGCGATTGCGAGACAAGGAGCAGCAACACCTGGCGAATACGCCAAAGAAAGATCCTGTTGCGTGGCCACAGACTTTGTTGCCACAATCTCCATTTTTCCGGGTTTGCCTTGCGCGTGATAACGCAACGCTTCCTCATACTGGCTGGAATCCCCTGTGTCACTCATCTTAATCGTCCCTTGAAATTAAACATCTAATTACAGACTAATTCTTTGAAAAATCACCGTGCACGCATCACGGTAAAATAGTTTAACAAAAGTGTTGGCAAAAACATCTTCTATGTTAGTTTTCCTTCATGCCTACAGTAGTAAAAACAAACTCGCAACAGAATAAGCCTGTAACTCCCATGATGGCACAATACCTGTCCATCAAGGCAAATCATACAGACAGTCTTCTCTTCTATCGTATGGGTGATTTCTACGAGCTTTTTTTTCAAGATGCGGAAATCGCGTCTCGTTCGCTCGATATAGCTCTCACCAAGCGAGGAAAGCACGAGGGGAATGATATTCCCATGTGCGGTGTCCCCGTTCATTCAGCCGATGGCTATCTTCAACGCCTTATCCGTAAAGGGCATCGCGTTGCTGTTGCCGAACAAACAGAAAGCCCCGCAGAAGCCAAAAAACGGGGCAATAAATCCGTTGTTGCACGCGACGTGGTTCGGCTGGTTACTCCTGGAACAATAACCGAAGATAGCTTGCTAGATGCTCGGTCCCACAATTTCTTGGCAGCTGTAGCCAAATCAGGACGAGACTACGCCCTCGCCTGGCTGGATATGTCCACGGGCGAGTTCCATTGTTGCGCCGCCACGCTTGATGAATTACCCACTCATTTATCGAGGCTTCACCCCGGCGAGATCCTACTGCCTGACAGATGGTTGGATGATGACATTACCTCGCCGTTGTTTGAAGATTGGAATGCAGCCTTAACGCCATTACCCACTGTTCGTTTTGACAGCCAAAATGGGGAACGCCGCTTAAAAGAGTTATTCAATGTGTCCGCCCTTGATGCGTTCGGCCAGTTTAAGCGAGCCGAACTTGCAGCCTGCGGTGCCCTTGTGGATTATGTCGCCTTAACTCAAAAGGGCAAATTTCCGCTCATAAAGCCACCGCTTCAACAATCCAGTAGCGATGTCATGGCAATTGACGGGGCCACAAGACGCAACTTGGAGCTGACCCGCACAATGTCAGGGGACCGCCACGGCAGTCTGCTGGCCACAATCGACCGGACCATCACAGGTGCTGGCGCCCGTAAACTAGCCGCCGATATCTCAAGCCCCCTCACCAGTGTTGCAGACATTCACTACCGTCTGGATATGACCGATTACTTCACTGCCGATCGCATGCGCCGGGAGGCATTGCGCGATATCCTGCGGCGATGCCCTGATATGGAACGGGCGCTGACGCGGCTAACGCTGGGGCGCGGCGGCCCGCGCGATATGATGGCCGTCCGCGACGGCCTTTCAGAAACCGCCAATTTACGATCTGTACTCACGCCCGATCCGCTTGGTAATCAAGTGCTCGGTATTAGCGCGGCATCGGATCTTCTTGGCTTCCATGCAGAACTTGTAGATGAACTGACACGCGCACTAGCCGCGGACTTGCCGTTGCTGGCCCGTGATGGTGGGTTTATTTCCCTTGGCTATCGGCCCGATCTGGACGAATTAAAAACCCTGCGAGATGAAAGCCGCCGGCACATTGCCATGTTACAGGCTAACTATTCCGAACAGGTAAAAGTGCCTAGCTTGAAGATTAAACATAACAATGTGCTTGGTTATTTTATCGAAATTACTCCGCGATTTGCCGACAGCATGGGAGAAGGATTTATCCATCGCCAGACAATGGCAAATGCCGTTCGCTACACAACGGTAGAACTTGGTGAACTTGAAGATAAGATATCGCGGGCGGCTGACCGCGCCACTGCACTTGAGCTGGAATTATTTGATCAACTACTCAAACAGATAACCGATTGGGGCAGCAAAATTCTGGAAGCGGCCGGTGCCATGGCCCTTTTAGATGTTGCCGCAAGTCACGCTGACCTTGCTGAAGACAAGAATTACACGCGTCCTGAAGTGGATGACAGTCTCAGCTTTGATATTGAAGGCGGTCGTCATCCGGTGGTTGAAAATGCGCTTTTGAACAGTGATGCGGGCGGTTTTATTGCTAATAACTGTAGCTTAAGTGATGAAAATCGCCTTTGGCTGCTCACTGGACCAAACATGGCCGGTAAAAGTACATTTTTGCGGCAAAATGCACTGATTACTGTTTTAGCTCAAATCGGCGCTTATGTTCCGGCAAGCAAGGCTCATATCGGTGTGGTTGATCGCTTATTCAGCAGGGTTGGTGCTGCCGATGATTTGGCTCGCGGGCGGTCCACCTTTATGGTGGAGATGGTCGAGACGGCTTCTATCCTTAATCAAGCAGGTGCACGCGCGCTTGTCATCTTAGATGAAATCGGCCGAGGAACGGCTACTTTTGATGGCCTTTCCATCGCATGGGCAACAGGTGAACATTTACATGATATCAATAACTGCCGTGGCCTATTTGCCACCCATTACCATGAACTAACAGCCTTATCTGAGAAACTTACCGCCATTTCCAATCACAGTATGAAAGTGCGGGAATGGAAAGGCGATGTAATTTTCTTACATGAAGTGGGAAGTGGATCAGCTGACAGATCATACGGTATTCAGGTGGCAAAATTAGCCGGCCTGCCAAAAGCTGTCATCAAACGGGCCGAAAAGGTTCTCTCCTATCTGGAAGAAAAAGATCAGAAGAGCTCCTCTGCAAAAATCATTGATGATCTGCCTCTTTTCGCAACGTTTGCGGAGCAAATAGAGGCACCGGACCCTGATGCAACCCCGTCAGTTGTTGAAGGCCGCTTGCAGGAAAGTAATCTGGATGACTTGTCGCCTAGAGAAGCTCAGTCGTTGCTTTATGAGCTGAAAGACCTCTTGGCCAACCCATAATTTCAGAAACAAGTGACAAGGCAAACCAAGCCCGATACTCTAATCCTCAATTAAAAAGACAAGAATAAAGTTCAAATAAAAACTAAAAACAAAGGAAGACGATAAATGTTCGATCTATCGGGAAAAAACGTTCTTATTACTGGCTCTAGTAAAGGGATCGGTAAAGCCATTGCCCAACAAATGGCACTCGCCGGTGCTAAAGTAACGATCTCTAGCCGGAAAGAAGATGTTTGTAACGAAGTTGCAAAAGAAATTAATGACAACTTGCCTGAAGGCTCTACAGGCGGCGCGGTTGTTATCCCGTGCAACATCAATTCCAAGGAAAGCTTGCAAAACCTCGTGGATCAAACCCATGAGAAACTTGGCCAAATTGATGCCCTTGTCTGTAACGCGGCGCTGAACCCATATTTTGGCCCGTCTGCCGATATTCCAGATGATGCGTTCGATAAAATCATGTCTGCCAACATCAAATCCAACCATTGGCTTTGCAACATGGTCTTGCCAGAAATGAAAGCCCGTAAAGACGGTTCTATCATTGTTGTCTCGTCCATTGGCGGCCTTCGCGGCTCACCTGTTCTGGGTGCCTACAGCATCTCAAAAGCAGCCGATATGCAACTTGTTCGGAATTTGGCAGTGGAGCATGGCGCCGATAACGTTCGGGTAAATGCCATCGCACCCGGCCTGATTAAAACTGATTTTGCTCGGGCTCTGTGGGAAAATCCAGCTATCCTAAAACGGGCAACGTCACAAGCTCCGTTGCAGCGCATTGGCATGCCTGATGAAATCGCTGGTGCCGCCGTCTTTATGGCATCAAAAGCAGGCACGTTCCTCACAGGACAAACGCTTACAATTGATGGCGGACAAACCATCGCGTAACACCTAATGATCGAGGTCTGGCGCAGCTGGGCCTCGTTCTTTCTCAGACATCAACCAAACGTGATTTG
>CAJXWA010000136.1 GCA_913062525.1 uncultured Alphaproteobacteria bacterium
GCCATTAAAAATAATGTGGTTGGATCTAATAGAATTTGGCTGCTGGCTTCGATCAATACGTCTAACATTTATCTACCCCTACCAATTACCAAGAATTTCGCCTTGGGGAAGAAAAACCCGAAGCCCAAAAGTAAAAATTGACCACATAATGCCGATGGACGTGACCGAAAGAACAGTATGCATAAGCAGGTTTCTACGGGACCATCCCCCGAGAACACTGAGCAGTAAAAATGTAAAAAGAATGCCGCCGATTAACATTCCAAAATAATCCAGTGTCCCAAGGAAAAGGCCAAACAAACCAAAACACCATAGCGGGTTTTTGTATTTCGACATCCGGGACTGGAAGGATGGAGTAGGGAGTTCTTGTTTATTTTTTGCTGAGGAAGTCGCAGTTTTCCGCCACCGAATAACCGATTGGATAAAATGGATGGCTGAGACTAACGCCAGTAGGATTAGAATAAAACGAGGCCAGCTGGTGGCGGGTAAACCGTCAAACCCCAAATCCCGAATATCATAACTTGCCCCAATCATAACGGCGCAAAATATTAATAACACTACGGCAACAATTGTTGACGTTCTGGCTTCCTGCATTTTCTAAATCCTGATTTTTTTTTGGAGTGGGGAGCGGTATTCATGACCGCTCTCCCAAATTCGCCTGTCAATTAGTCAGCGCGCTTATAGACGCCGACCTTCTTGGCAATCGTTTTCCATTTGTCGTAAGTGCTTACCATATGGCTTGAGTAATCTTTTGGGCCCATATACATGATCTGTGTGCCCTTAACTTTCATGGATGCTTTTAACGCATCATCTTTTGCGGCAGCCGCGAAAAGTTTACCGTAATGCTCAAGAACAGCTGCCGATGTGCCTTTGGGCGCCATGATACCGCGCTCTACCCCATAAACTATGTCGACACCTTGTTCGGCTGAAGTCGCAACTTTTGGAATATCATCAAGTCGATCAGCGCTCATCAGGGCTAATGCCTTCAAATCACCTGTTTCAATATATTTCCGTGTTGCTGCAAGGTTAATTTCACCGATGTTGATGTTATTAGCGAGGAGGGCAGTCATGCGTTGTTTCGTGCCGTCATAAGAGACATGTTTGAATTTGACACCCGCGGCATCTTCAATAAGTAGGAATACAAATTGACTAACGGATCCAAATGTCCCGCCTGCGGTGATTTCACCAGGACGTTTCTTAGCTTCTGCAACCAATTCCTTCAAGTTACTGAATGAAGAGTTTTTATTGGCACCGATAATTGAAGATGTTCGTGTCATCAGGGCAACTGGTTCAAACGCATCCCATGTGAAATCAATCCGGCCTGTGAAATAGCTGGTGATCGCACTTTGGTGGAGAGCAAAGAGAGTACATCCATCAGGCTTCGCTTTTACGGCCTGTTTTGCACCTTTGTTTCCCCCTTGACCCGGGATGTTCACAACTTGTAACTGTGGTTTGGCGCCGGTTTTATTTACGCTTTCAACAATTTGACGGAAAATGACATCTGTGCCGCCACCTGCACCCCAAGGCACGATGACCCGAGCTGTACTGCAGGGAATTTCCACGGCTTGCGCAGTTGCACTAAAACTCATAAGGGCAGTGGCGCCTGCTAGGGCAAGGGCAGTTTTATTGATAATATGCATAACCTCTCCTGTTCGCTTTGGCGGCGACTAATCGCCGGATTTGGGCGGAAGTATATTTTTTTATTTCCAAAAATTGGTCCTACCAATAATTGGTTGAACCAATTTAGAGCGTTATTTAGTAATCAAGTCAACTAAAATATTAGGAATAGGCGCAATCTTAGAGGGAAGATCTTTATGGTACGGATCACAACTAGTTCTGTTTTTTTTGGCAACTTTGGCGTGTTCAAAAGTGCCCAATTTCTGAAGTGTTCGCCTGAGCGCGGTACTTTGGCTTCGCTAAGGGCGTAAATGACGGCCGGGGGAAGACAACGATCATCTATTGTAGTGCGCTGATTTTCTAATTTACCTGAGGGGTAATTGACGCAGAGAGTGATAGTGAGAAGAATTGAGGAAAATTGAACACGGAGCTTACTTAATGTATGAACGTACAATTACCGGTCTGCTACTTGTTGTGGCATTAATTCACTTGCTCCCAATAAGCGGGTTATTGGGTGGTGAACGGCTTGCCTCACTCTATGCAATTGAAATAACTGACGGAAACTTGGAAATATTGATGCGTCATAGGGCCATTCTGTTTGGACTTCTTGGTGCTTTTTTGGCATATGCCGCATTCATCCCTCGCCTCCAGCCTCTAGCGTTTTTGGCAGCAGGTATCAGCGTAACATCCTTCCTTTTTTTGAGCATTTCAGTAGGGGAGTTTAATGATGCAATCCGAAAGGTCGTTATCGCAGACATTGTTGCATCCATTTGTCTTTTAAGTGCGGTAACTCTCTTCATCTTAAAGAGATATGGCTGAATTGAGTTTTTAGGGGCATGAATTAGTGATCCGACGGATGAGGTTTTTTTATTATTCCGCCGAACCCATGATGAAGTTTGATATTTGAAATTAATTTTGCAAGGGTTTCACAAACACCGTTGGCACAGGATATAACCGGGCCGGTCACCAATCTCCGATACCGGGAGAAAGGTTTCGTTGTCCATTTTTATTCCGTGCAGGTTGCGCCGGTGCCGGCGCCGCTCTGTGGGAGCATTTTTCTCTATCACATAACCGGCAGGCAATCCCAACTGGCATAATTGATTTGGGAGTGGAAATGTTCATGTCATCGGCATAAATTAGCCGATTAGCATGACTGAGTTCACATCCAAGACTAATTGCATAGTGACGTTTTGGATGTGCGAAACCCAGACTGGGTTTTGTAACAGTATGAGCGATAGCGAAGAATTGACTGCCATCAGGCATTTCTGAAATCTGAGTGCAGAGTGACCCCGGCGTGAGAAGGGAGCTGTGGACGACCCAGCGGGGACAAGCACTCCCGTAGCGCGGAATGCGAAGGCCAGATGCACTGAAACGTTTGGAAATGTTGCCGGCCACATCGGTCCTTATTAAGTGAAATGGAACGCCGCTCATTTCAGGACGTTGCAATGTGGTCAACCGGTGGCATATTTGCTCGTAACTTGCTCCAAAGTGATGTTGTAACAACTCAATGTCATACCGATATTGCTCCGCTGCCCGGTAAAATTTTTCATATGGAAATAGGAATGCCCCTGCAAAATAACTAGCAAGTGCGTCTTTTCCTTTTTCTTTTGCCGCCGCTGAAACCAGTTCTGGAATATCGACTAGAGTATTTAGGAGAGTGTCATAATTCAATTGTCCTATGAGAAGGGCGAGATGGAACTTAATGCTTGAGGGGGGAAGTGTTCCTGATAACACTAGATGGCGATTTGTTTCGTCATAAAGGGAAACTTCAGTGTCATCATGGTTGTTGGTTGCATATTCAATTTTGACTTGAAAACTCTGTTCCAAGTATTCTGTTAAGTTGAGAATATTGGTTGTTTCAAAAGACTTCACCTCTGCGCGAAGTTTACTCGCGGCTGTTTCCAGTACGTCAAAATAGTTGTTACTGAATTGTATGAAGTCCGTAACAGCTTCCACTGGTGAAACATGAAAGCCTGTATCCGTGACGTGATCTCCCCCAACAAATCCAAGCATTTCATTGACTGTATCCGTAAGGGCAACACTATCTTTGAACACGATTTCCAAAAACTCTTTTCTCTGATTTGCCGCCAGATCCTCATTGTCATGCATAATTTCAGTCAGTGATAAGATTGAGGTGACGAGCGTTCTGAGGCGAAAAGAAGAGTCAGCGAGGAGGGAGTCTTGCGATAAACGCTCCTTCATGTACTGCAGATCGCCAAGTGTTGCTTTGTATGCCTGATACAACTTCGTGAGTGAAATCGATAGATCCGGGTGGTCGCTGACGAAGCTGGTGACGGTGTTGTCAGAAAATTCCTCTTGTGAAAAAAGGGGGTCATGCAAGATCTCGGCAACGTCAGCGAGTAATTGACTGTCTTGTTGCGGCGCAAAAAAATGCGGATCGACCTTCAATAGGTGACTGATTTTCAAGAGAAGCGGGACAGTGAGATCCCGCCGATCATGTTCTATTAGGTTGAGGTAACTTGCTGAAATACCAAGTGCATCCGCAAGTTTTGTTTGGGAATAGTGTTTATCTTTTCGAAGGCGCCGCAACCGCGTGCCGAGGAATGAAGGTGCCGCCATGTTTACAAACCTTTACAAGTTTACAAAATTATATTTTCAAACTTAACATTAAAATATCTTTAAAACCAATGATTTAATGGAAACTCTGATGAACCTGTGAAATTTTTACATCACCGTATCAATATATTTGGTGTCGTCTCTCCATTTTTGGGGTGTTGGCGCACGGTCTAAAAATCTGGGAGGAAAATTATGACAAAAGATAATAAGTTCGATTTTTCACGGCGTGGTTTACTGAAAGCAAGTGCAACGACGGGGCTAATAGCCTCATCACCCGCATTTTTCATGCGTAATGCGTGGGCAGAAGAATTTGTGAATAACCCTGGCAACGCTAGTGAGATTAAATTTGGCTTTAATGTGCCACTAACCGGCCCTTACGCTGAAGAAGGTAAAGATGAACTCCGTGCCTTTAAATTGGCGGTTAAGCATTTGAACGGCGAAGGGGACGGCGGAATGCTGAATACCTTTAAGCCATCTATGCTTAAAGGAAATGGTGTTCTAGGTAAGAAGGTTGGTTTTGCAACAGGTGATACCCGCACAAATACAGATGCGGCACGATCTTCTGCCAAGCGTATGATTGAAAAAGAAAAAGTGCTGATGATTTCTGGCGGCTCGTCCTCCGGTGTTGCAGTTGCTGTTCAGTCGTTGTGTCAAGAACAAGGCGTTGTCTTTATGGCAGGTCTGACGCATTCCAATGATACGACTGGTAAAGATAAGCGCCGTTATGGTTTCCGTCACTTCTTCAACGCTTACATGTCAGGTCGCGCACTTGGCCCAGTTCTTGAAAAAGCATACGGTAACGACCGTAACGCCTATCATTTGACGTCTGACTATACGTGGGGCTGGACACAAGAAGAGTCCATGAAAGCAACAACAGAAGGTTTTGGATGGAATACAACAGCGGCTGTGCGGACACCGGTTGGTGCGGGCGATTTCTCTCAATATATCACGCCAGTTCTTGAGTCCGGCGCTGATGTGTTGGTTCTAAACCATTATGGTGGTGACATGGTCAACTCTTTGACCCAAGCTGTACAATTTGGTCTTAGAGATAAACAAGTAAACGGGAAAAATTTCGAAATTGTTGTCCCGCTGTTCTCTCGCCTGATGGCAACGGGTGCTGGTGATGCTGTTAAGGGCATTTATGGCACAACCAACTGGAACTGGAAGTTGCAGGACGATGCTTCCCTAGCCTTTGTGAAATCGTTTGGTGCTGAATATGGCGCACCACCGTCAATGGCGGCTCACACTTGTTACGTGCAAACATTGCTGTATGCGAATGCCTGCGAAATGGCCGGTACGTTCTATCCGCCTGAAGTTATTAAATCTCTTGAAGGATTTAAATTTAATGGCATGGGTAATGGCGCAACTGAATATCGTGCTGAAGATCATCAGTGCTTTAAAGATGTGCTTGTTGTGCAAGGAAACGAAAATCCATCCAATCAGTTTGATCTATTGAACGTTGTTGAAACAACACCGCGGTCACAAGTCGAATATGATCCGAAAATATTTGGTGGTGAATTGGGCCCATATAAAGTCTGATTGCATTTGTGGGCTGGTAGTTTAACGTCATATCAGCCCACTTTTTTTTCGAAAATAAATATAGATGATCGATATCGGTCGCTATACCTATAGGTAAAAGTAATGGACGCTATTTTTCTTCAGATATTAAACGGACTGGATAAAGGGGCTGCATATGCGCTGATCGCGCTCGGCCTCACGCTTGTTTTTGGAACGTTGGGTATTGTGAACTTTGCACATGGTGCCTTATTCATGTTGGGTGCATTTTGTGCTGTAACATTCAATAAGTTATTGTTGATTTCAAATAAGGTTTTGGATCCAACAGTCACAATGTTCAAGGCTTATAAGGAGACGCCGTATCTAGAAATTTGGTTCCCCGATATCGGTCCAACATTGATCGATTACTCGGTTCCCCTGTCTATGCTACTTGCTATTCCTGTTATGTTGCTTATTGGGTTCATTCTAGAACGTGGCTTGATTAAGCATTTTTACAATCGCCCACACGCTGAACAAATCCTAGTTACATTTGGTTTGGCGATCGTGATGCAGGAGTTGATCAAGGCAATTTTTGGTGCAAACCCAGTTCCATTATCGGCCCCAGATGTCGTTGCCGGAACCGCCGCTGTCGGGGATTGGTTTGGTCTTGGTGAAAATGTGGTCTATCCGTGGTGGCGTCTGATTTATTTGTCATTCTCGGGGCTTATTATTTTTGCAGTCTTTGCATTTTTGCAGTTTACGACATATGGCATGGTTGTCCGCGCAGGAATGCGTGACCGGGAAACAGTTGGCCTGTTAGGCATCAATATTCAAAAACGGTTTACCATTGTTTTTGCCCTTGCCACCATGATTGCAGGACTGGCTGGAGTGATGTATACGCCGATCCTTCCTCCCGATTATCATATGGGCATGAATTTTCTTGTTTTGTCATTTGTTGTTGTCGTCGTCGGCGGTATGGGGTCGCTTGGAGGCGCCGTATTTGCGGGATTTCTTCTTGGAATGGTTCAGTCATTCGCGTCAATGACTGAGGTTAAGGAAATTTTGCCCGGTATTGACCAAGTCATTATCTATTTAGTTGCGGTTGTTGTCTTACTAGTTTTACCGCGCGGTCTTATGGGACGTGCTGGGATAATGGATGAGTAATATGAATGTTGGTAAAATGAACGATCTCACCCGATTTCTTATCTTTGCAGTAGCGATACTCACCATGCCCATATGGATGGATCCTTTTGGCGGTAACTATCCTGACCTGCTTCAAAAATTTGCGATCTATGGCATATTCGCTATCGGTTTTAATATATTGTTTGGCCTAACCGGATACCTCTCATTTGGTCATGCTGCTTTCTTGGGTGTGGGCTCCTATGCAGCTATTTGGTCTTTCAAGCTGTTCACAATGAACGTTATCCCCGCCTTATTCTTCAGTGTGCTATTTGCAGGAGTGCTGGCGTTTATAATCGGGCAGCTCAGCTTACGCCGGACCGGGATTTATTTCTCCATTCTAACGCTGGCTTTTGCACAAATGTTTTACAGCCTTGCGTACTCGGTTTTGACACCGATTACGAATGGAGAGACAGGACTGCAATTGGCACATAGTGATCCGCGAATGATCGACAGTCTATTCTTTGAAGCCGGTGCAGGGTTGCCGTCGACAACTCTCTTTGGTTTGAAAATGAGTGGCTATTCAGGATTTTATTTCTGTGCAGTACTGCTGATAGTCGGATTTTTTGTCTCAATGCGCATCTTCAGATCTCCGTTTGGCTTAATGCTCAAAGGTATCAAATCTAATCAAAATCGGATGATGTACACAGGGCTGAATACGAAGCCATATATGCTGACTGCATTTGTTATTTCAGGTATGTATGCCGGGTTAGCGGGCTCATTGCTTGCTATCACAGACCCAATTGCCGGAGCCGAAAGGATGCAGTGGACAGCTTCAGGTGAAGTTGTTCTCATGACAATCCTCGGTGGTGTAGGTACATTGGCGGGACCTGTTATTGGCGCGGGATTAATCAAATATTTTGAAAATATTTTCTCCGCCTTCAACGACACTGTTCTTGCCGAAATTTTTTCTTTTCTGCCTGAAGCAATGGTGGACTATGCCGTGACAATCGCGGGCTTGTTTGTTGGAAGTGGATGGCATTTGACCTTAGGACTGTTGTTTGTTGTTGTTGTGATCTTCTTGCCCGGTGGCATCGTTGAAGGAGCTGGAAAACTCGTGAAATTAGTTAGTAAGCGCGAAAAAAGTACGGGTGGATCAGTAACTCAACAAGATCAACCAGGTGAGTAAGGGGTAAGATAATGAATGATTTAGTTCTACACCTGGATAATATTCAGAAGAACTTTGGCGGGTTGAAAGCACTGTCAGATGTTAATTTACAAGTAGAAGAAGGAACAACTCATGCGATTATTGGTCCAAACGGAGCCGGAAAATCGACCCTCCTAAATGTTTGTATTGGGCGGCTGAAACCGGATGCTGGTCATGTGACGTTTGATGGGCAGGAATTGACAGGTCGGAAACCGCATGAAATCGCCCAAATGGGAGTTGCTCGTGTTTTTCAAACGCCAGAGATTTTCCCTGAAATGAGCTTACTTGAGAATGTTATGCTTCCTGCATTTTCCAAACGAGATGGTGCGTTTAACATGAATGCGCATAAACTTTTGAGCAGGCAGAGTGAAATTCGGGCTGAAGCCGAACATATCCTGGAGGATGTTGGCCTGCAAGAACAGATTACGCAGGAAGCTGGTAGTCTGTCTCGTGGTGATAAACGCCGTTTGGAACTTGGAATGTGCCTCATACTGCGCCCAAGGTTACTTTTGCTGGATGAGCCGACAGCTGGCATGTCACGTCATGATACGAACCGAACAATTGATCTTTTGAAAAAGATCAAAAGCCGCGGAATGACAAAAGTAATTATTGAACATGATATGCATGTTGTGTTCAGTCTTGCTGACAAAGTGAGCGTTTTAGCGCGTGGGCAAATCATTGCCGGCGGTACCCCAGAAGAAGTTCGCGAAGATCCAAAAGTAAAAGAAGCGTATCTGGGAGGAGCGCATTAATGTCAGAAAATAATGCATTTTTTAGCGTCCGCGACATTCACGCATATTATGGCGAGTCATACATTGTGCAAGGCGTATCCTTTGACGTAGATGAAGGTGAGATCGTTGCGTTGCTTGGCCGTAATGGAGCTGGTAAAACGTCAACCCTGAGGGCTTTAGCTCGTGTGGATAATCCAAAGCTAACCAAAGGTGAAATTTACCTGAATGGCCAAGCCGTTCATGAAATGAAAAGCTTTGAAGCCGCCCAGGCAGGCATACAGCTTGTTCCTGAGGATAGAAGAATTATCGGCGGTCTTACTGTTGAAGAAAATTTAATCTTATCTCAGGTCGCAGAACCAAAGGGATGGGAAATTGAAAAAATATACGATCATTTTCCAAGACTAGGAGAACGTCGTAATCAAGATGCTATTACAATGTCAGGCGGTGAACAGCAAATGTTGGCCGTGGCAAGGGCATTGGCAAGAGATATCAAAATACTATTTCTTGACGAGCCTTACGAGGGTTTAGCGCCTGTTATTGTTGAAGAAATTGAAAAAATTCTTATGGAAGTACGCAGCTTAGGGATCACAACAATTATTGTTGAGCAGAACGCTGTTGCGGCACTTAAACTCGCAGACAAAGCGTTGATCCTTGATATGGGTGAAATCGTGTTTCGGGGAACTGCTGCTGAAGTGTTGGATAACAAAGAACTTCGGCATGAATATTTAGCAATCTAGCGGGCGGATTGTTAAAACCCGAAAATAATACTTTTATGCTCTAATGTTATCTTGCTGCGCTGATTGCGTCTGATACATCTCTCAAATTATTCTGGCATGTGCGTCCTACAGGAAAACACCTGAACGGGACCAAGGGGAAAAGTTATGTCTTTGAATGA
>CAJXWA010000137.1 GCA_913062525.1 uncultured Alphaproteobacteria bacterium
CTCTACCTCCCTGAGGTAATGGATTTGTTTGATCAAAAAAAAATGAATGAAGCCGCCTATAAGTGGCTCGCAAGCTGGGCTGCAATTGCGGGAACCGAGAGTCCCATCACTACCGAGGATCCTCTACAAACTGATATTTCTTTCATTCGATTTGCCATCAAGGTGCAGGACAGGCTAATCGATCGGCTACCGGGAATGAAAGCGGTATATGACACCCTTGTACCTGCTCTTTTGGAAAGCCGACCGAAACAAAAACTGCCACCAATTGAAGCCAAACTGGAGAATGCCCTTCTAGCGCTTATGACGGGAAAGAAGCCTCCTAACTTGGACAATGAAATCTGGCAGACCCTTCTTAATCCTGAAATCGATATTAGCGCCCTGAAAGCCCCTCATGGATATAAGACTTTCTTTCCCTTTGTGCCTTGGGGGGAAATTATTCCAGCGAGAACAGCACGGCCGGGCAGTAGAAGCACACAAGAAGCTGGTGGTTCTGAGAGCAAAGACGACACACAACAAGAAGCCACCAAAAAAGCAAAACGCAAAAAATCGGATCAGATTGAAAAGGACAATTCACTGCTCCTTCATCGATTTGAAAGCATTCTATCTTGGTCAGAAATGATGAATATCAATCGCAGCATTGATGATGACGAAGAGGAGAACGCTAAAAAGGCCATGGAAGATCAAGATGAAATTGGCCTCACAAACATAGCCAAAAAAGCATCAACGAAATTGAAATTTGATCTTGATCTCGCGCCTGAAGATGTTGTGCATGAGCGGCTCGCCGCAAAATATGTATATCCAGAGTGGGATTATCGTAAAAATATTTATCATCAGGACCATTGTAGAGTTTTGGCTGCTACGGCCCCTCAAATGGAACAGGACATTAACTGGCAACCTGATGAGGAAGCCCGCCGCCGCATTCGGGCTGTAAAGCGGCAATTTGAAGCCCTGCATCCCAAACGGGAAACATTTCTCCGCCAAACTGACGGAAATGAAATTGATATGGATGCCATGTTACGATCCCATTGTGACCGTTTGGCTGACGGACAAGGCTCAAACAGAGTGTTTAGCAACACTCGCGAAGCTGCCCGTGATCTATCGGTCAGTGTCCTCATTGACATATCCCGATCTTCTGAGAGTTGGATTGAGGGACGCCAAGTCCTTGAGATTTCTCGGGAAGCGCTTATGTCACTCGCCATTGGACTAACCGCCTGCGGCGATGACAATGCTCTGTATAGCTTTTCTTCGCTCAAACGAGACCGCGTTAATGTATCCACTATAAAAGGTTTTGATGAAACCTTGGGGCCTCATATTTTCTCTCGCATTGGTGCCCTTAAACCCGGTTTCTATACCCGTCTCGGTGCCGCAATCCGGCACGTCAATCAGGAACTCACTAAGACAGCAAGTACACAAAGACTGCTTCTTGTCCTAACCGACGGCAAACCCAATGATCTAGATCATTATGAGGGACGTTACGGGGTCGAAGATACAGCCATGGCAGTCCGCGAAGCGCGCCGCACTGGAACGTCAGTATTTGGCATCACAATTGACAAAAAAGCGCAAAGTTACTTCCCCTACATTTTTGGTCGCAACGCCTATTCAATTGCCAATCAAGCCAGTGACCTCACACGAGCATTGCCTCTTATGTACCGGCAACTGGTCATATGAGCCTCCACGAAATCAACAACACGGATGATTGGGGACCGCTATCAGGATTGCCTGGGAATCCAATCATGTGGCTCCTTATTGCCAGCGAACTCTTCGTCTTTGGGGCCTTTTTTATAGGTTTCAGTCTATTACATATAACTGACCCAGAGCTGTTCAGTCAGTCACAGAACAAACTTGATCGTTTGGCAGGCGGCTTAAATACAATGGTTCTTGTATCCAGCGGCCTTTTTGCAGCGCTAGCGGTTCATTACCAACGGCAACGGAATACTCTCAAAACACGCCTATGGCTTGCAGGTGCTGGATTTCTTGGTGTTCTTTTTCTCGTTATTAAATGGACTGAGTACGCGGATAAATTCAATCAAGGTTTAAGCCCCGACAGCAATTCATTCTTTATGTGGTATTTTCTGTGCACGGGTTTTCATGCCATGCATGTGATCTTTGGTATTTTTCTACTTATTGTCATTGGTTGGAAAAATACAGATGAGAATATTCTTACCGGTACAGCCTTTTGGCATATGGTCGATCTCATATGGGTGATCATGTTTCCCGTTATATATTTGATAAGGTGAGGTGAAATGCCGTCCTTCACCTCCGCACGAGCGCTCATTTGGGTGTGGCTAGTTCTGATTGCCCTCTCCGCAGGCACTTTGTTTGTCGGAGGAGCCACATCAGAGGAAAGCTTCGGCATTCTAGGCGGAGCGGCCGTGTTCGGTATCACTTTCTTCAAAACAAAACTGATCCTCAACTATTACTTAGATTTAAAGGCAGCAATAGGCAATTGGAACATGTTCTTTTCCAGCCTAGTGTTCTTGATCTTGCTAATTCTATTTGGCTTATACTGCGCAAGCCTTCTCTTTTAAAAGAAAAACATTCAAATTCCCCAAGTTACTCCCACCAGAAGCATGTCTAATTAATTCGATATTCAATTGCTCTCGATCAATGGCAGTCCTCAATGGATATCTTATAAAGAATTATAAGTTAAGTGAAGTAAAGGACAACTCCAAGAATCAAATTTCGGAGTCTATTTCCCTTATTTCAAAAATTATTTGACAACTTTTACTAGGAGTCTTGAATAATGTCTTAATACACGCCAGCGCTACCAATCAGGAGATTGAGGTCTATTTCCCAATCGCCGATGATTGCCATAGCTGCGTCCGCTGAATAGAAGAAAAAAATCAGCGCATACCCAGTCATTCAAATTAAAGACAAGTGAATCTCCGGGAACGAAGACAATTCAGATTTCAAGTAAAATCGAATAACCAACTCAACAAGTAATGAATTCAAGAACTAACCTTTACTGTTATTAATTGGGGATAAGTAAAATGGAAAATAGTTTCACTGAAAAAAACGGAGTTTCCCGCCGGGGTTTCTTGTCCAGTACAGTTGCAGCTGCTGGAATGAGTACACTCGCTGTTGATTTGACATCTAGCACCGCAACGGCAGCCACAAATATAGCGTCCGCTGATATTAAAAACCTACCAAGAGTAAAACAAGAGCTGGTCGCACCACCCTTTTTCCCAAAACATGACCAGATTGCAAAAGGTGGCCCAAAAATCGTAGAAATCCGCATGGTCATTGACGAAAAAATCATGGTTTTAGATGATGAAGGCGCTGAAATCTGGGCACTCACTTACAATGGATCTGTACCGGGGCCTATGGTCGTTGTTCATCAAGACGATTACGTCGAGCTCACGCTAGTAAATCCGGCAACTAACGCGATGGAGCATAACATTGACTTTCATGCATCAACAGGTGCATTAGGCGGCGGCGGCCTGACCCACGTCTCTCCGGGTGAGGAAACTGTTTTACGTTTCAAAGCGACGAAAGCCGGAGTTTTTGTATACCATTGCGCTCCTGGCGGTGCGATGATCCCGTATCACGTAACCCATGGCATGAACGGTGCTTTGATGGTACTTCCCCGTGATGGTCTGAAGGATAAGGCTGGAAAACAGATCAAATATGACCGTGCATACTACATCGGCGAGCAAGATTACTATCTGGCTAAAGATGAAGAAGATGAATACATCACCTACGAGACGGCAGGTGAAGATTACGCGGATTCAATGGACGTTATGGCGACGTTGAC
The DNA here is from genome assembly GCA_913062525.1 of uncultured Alphaproteobacteria bacterium. Taxonomy (GTDB): domain Bacteria; phylum Pseudomonadota; class Alphaproteobacteria; order Sneathiellales; family Sneathiellaceae; genus Sneathiella. The sequence continues at coordinate 3,755 of CAJXWA010000137.1, forward strand.
GCCAAGTCATATCGTATTCAATGGCGCCATGGGTGCCTTGACCGGTGATAATTCACTGAAAGCCAAAGTGGGCGAAACTGTCCTGATTGTTCATTCACAGGCAAACCGTGATACCCGCCCCCATATGATCGGAGGCCATGGAGACCACGTCTGGTCTACGGGATCATTTTCAGATGACCCACAAACAGGCCTAGAAACTTGGTTTATTGCAGGGGGGGCTGCAGGTGCCGCGACTTATACCTTCCTTCAGCCCGGAGTTTACGCCTATGTAAACCACAACTTGATTGAGGCTGTATTGAAAGGCGCCACCGCCCACTTTGTCGTGGAGGGAGAGTGGAATAATGATTTGATGAAGCAGGTGAAAAAGCCGAGCCCCATCAAATAACAACGGTTGAATGATTTGAATTAAGCCAAAACCTTGAATGCGTGTTTTCAGGCATTCAAAAATCAGGAGGTCGTAATGAAATTTACAAAAATATTATCAATTCTCTCGTTAGGTTCTTTATTATTCGGGGCGCACAGTGTGATGGCGGCTGGTGATCCTACCGCTGGTAAAAAAGTGGCTAAAAAATGTGCCATTTGTCATACCCTAACAAAGGACGGCATTCAAAAGCTGGGGCCGAACTTGTATGACATTTTGGACAAGCCAGCAGGCAAGATTGCGGGATACAAATATTCAGACGCCATGTTGAACTCTGGTCTTATTTGGAATGCCACCACCTTTACTGACTTCATTACAAAGCCAAAAAAGTTTGTCAAAGGCACAAAAATGGGTTTCAGAGGGATCAGAAAAGCATCCCAACGGGCTGATCTTCTTGCCTACTTTAACACATTGAGGGATACGCCTGTGGCCGCAGGGCCAGTTGGAAATGCCAAAAATGGTATAAAATCGGCAACTCGATATTGTGCGGACTGCCATACCTTCGAAAAAGGCGGCAAAGTTCTATATGGCCCCAACCTGTTTGGCTCATACGGTCAACGTGCGGCAACCATCAAGGGGTATAGCTACTCTGCTGCCCTAATGAACTCAGGCTTAGTGTGGAATGACGTAAACTTGGACAGCTTCATGGCAAACCCGGAGCAGTTCGTGAAAGGAACCATTGCAAGATTTCCTGGCTTGAATTCAGCACAATCCAGAGCAGATATTCTAGCCTATATAAAGACCTTAAAATAAGCGACCATTTAGGGAGCTGACATGAAAAAAATGACCAAACGATCTGTTGCTACCATTTTTTTTATAGCCCTTAGCGTTTTGGCGCTAGGGGCCATCAGCTGGCGCGAATTGGAACAACCCGGGAATACATCGGCAGTATTGCCGGGATTAGAAATGCAAAAGGTGGTGGCAGGTGATTACAACCTGACTATTTTGATCCCAAGCTCCTTGGGCCGAAAATACCACTCAAAACAGGCATCAATCAAACGTCCTTTTTATATTTCACGTCATGAGATCACTATAGATCAATGGAATAAATGCGTCGCGGACGGTGGATGTGCGAAACAGGCGAAACAACGCCGATATCAAACCGGCAACCATCCTGTGACACTCGTCTCTTGGTATGACGCTTACAGCTTCACACATTGGCTTTCAGACGTTTCAGGGGATGCCTACCGCTTGCCGACCGAAGAAGAATGGGCATATGCAGCTTTCACCGGGAACGATGTAACCAAAGACACCATTGAAGATCTTATTCAAAACCGCAAGATGGCTCAGACAGCTACATTCAGCAAATTTAGAAAAACAAGAACCGTCGGCGCCAACGGCCAAAACTCTTGGTCCATAACCGATATGAAAGGCCCTGTTTGGGAATGGACCTTAACGTGCTGGTTTTCATCCGATGAAGAAAACAAAAGGAAATGGACGATTGCAGAACTCAGTGATCCGGACCTCTGTTCTAACCGTGTTGTCCAAGGGGAAGAACGTGCCCACGTTCCATTTTTCGTCGACAAAGTTTATTCTGGCGGCTGCGGTACCGGTAGTCCGGTCGACCATATCGGTTTTCGGGTCGTGAGAGAAACGGGCACATTGGAGCGTTTCCTTTAAAAAGAAACGTCACCTCATGCCCGTGTACTCAATATTTTGAATTCTCAATCTTCGTCGATATTGTCGTAAGGAATTTCACTGCCCTTAAACCGACCACTAACGATCCATCGGTTTAACGGAGTAGTGGATGCCCCTTTTGTAAATTTTTTGAATGTTGTGTAGAAGATATAATATATGTCACCGATCGGTTCTGCTGTTGCGACCTGAAATTCTTCCCAATCATAAAAATAAGTGGTTTTTGTCCCTGATAATGTCACTTTACCGCTGGAATTCACGTCGATTTTGTCAAATTTTGCCTCGCTTGTCTCTTTACTCCGACTTTCAAGGTCAAGAGTGATTACCAGTCTCTCAAATTCGTCGTACCCTTCAATACCGGCATCCTCAAGCGTATCTTCTGCAATATCAGCCAAGTCGGAGTCGGTCGACGCCTCCTTGGGCATCCTCACCAATTCACGAGCTTTTTCATAATTGGCTTCGTATAACCGTGCCTCAACTTCAATACTGCCCAGCAAAGCAACTCTATCTTTGTAGTTATGCTTCTTCAAAAGTTTGGAATATTCAGCAGCTTCACCGACAAGTACAGCTTTCTCTACGAATTCTCCGCGAACCACTTCTGCTCTCCCTTCTGAGAGAAAGTGGTTACTCTGATCGTTACTATCCGCAGGATCAAACTTTCTGTAAAACGCCAGTGATTTCGCGACATTCTGAACAGATAGGTCAAGATTTTGCGTGAATTGTTTTAATCCTCCATCAATTTTTCCAACAATACCCCGAAGGGACCGTTCGAGCCGATTGACATCATTCATATCGTAGGCACCACCTTGAGACACTGTTTGCCGTGTATTTGGTAGGTAGGCGCGTTTTTTAATATCTGGGATTGGTTGGTACGCAGCGACCGCTGATTTACGGACCTGTGCTAATTGGGTCAGCCATGCTTTAATGGCACCCTTTGCTAACGGTGTTTGTGGCGTTTGCGGAACCTGAAAACCCTTTATTGACACCTCAATTTTCTGAAGTCTTGCCTGAACGTTTCCTAATGCGTTTTTCTCTTTTGCCGCCAAACGCTGACCTACACCCACCATTTTGGAGAATTTATCTAACGCCACTTTCGCTGCTATAACTTCGGGATCCTCTGAAAAACTCTCATATTTTGTGAGCGTTTCGGAAAAATAATCTAAACTGGTCTGTTGTTTGTCCGCATAGGCCGTGTCCTGAAAAGGCTTTGCACCTGCTTTATCAAGTGTATCTGTACGACTTTCGATGTCATACTTAAGTTTCTTAACCCGAACACGTTGCTGCGAAATCATCTTGGGGCTATCTACAGATTTACTCGTCTCTGCTGGTTCGCTGGATGTTGGAGACTGCTTTGACGCGGTCTGACTATCACTATTTGAGGCCGTACCGTTCAAATGGCTCTGCAATGCACCTAGTCGTTGATTTGCCTCTTCCCATTCCGGCGAAGACTTATCTGCCGATCTCTCCAGTCTTTGTTGCGTCAAATTAAGCAGTTTCAACGTCCGGCTTGCACTCGCCTTATTTACGGATTTCCCGGCGGGAAATTGCTGTTCATATCTAGCAATATCCTTCAATGCGTCTAATATATTTCTATCAGCGGCAAATGGAGTATTACCTCCGCCTATAATCACAAAAAAGCAAACGGCACCGATTGAAACCCATTTCAGCATGACAAAATCACCTATCAAAAATTAGACCAAACAAATACAAAACACTTTTTATAAATTGCTCGTACTGATCACAAATTTGTTGATATTGTGAATGTGTTCTTGTCCCAATTTTTCTATGTTTCCAATGGACGTGAACGATAAAACTGACTGAACCTGAGCGATGCCACTAGACCATACTTTTTCTGCAAACACCATAAAAAGTTAATGTTATACCGAGCAACCGTGGATAGATCCTTGCTGGAGATGCATTCAATCAAAAGGCATGTTCGGGTGTCCAAAAAACGGTTAAAGTTCTGAGGTCAAACCGATTATGGCTCTGAGCGGGAGGCCTCAAAACCGAAGGCACATCAGATCAAACCGTGAAGATGCATCAAGTATCTTTTCAAGGGGCAGTAAGCTGCAAATTAGTTTCAAGGAATTTAAGAAAAACTGCAGCTGTTTTTGACGGAAATCAATGAATAGATCTGGCGCAACTGACTAAAATGAGTTTTTATAAACAGTCCCAAGGTAACTGAAGATCATGACACATGTCCCGCACGAACTAGCTGAAGAATTTCCAGACAAAAAAGATCAAATTCACAGCCTGAATGAAAATGATGCGCATTTTTCCAAACTGACTGACGAGTATCATACTATTAACCGGGAAATTCATCGCATCGAAACCAGTGTCTCTCCGGCGGACGATGGGTACGAAAAACAACTTCGTCGCCAACGGATGGCCATAAAAGATCAAATTAACAGCTATTTCAAATAATCTAGTGATCGGGGATTGTTTACGGAGCTGCTCCATTCCCCACTGCGACTTTTTTTCAAAGACTTAGATCTTGAGCTAGACTGTCGTCGATTAATGTTAGAGTAAATGTGAAAATACACCGCCTATAACAACTAGCCTAGAAGTACTTCGAAGGAACTGGTTTCAGTTAAACGGTGTCCCTTTCTTCAATCGGCATGCTCACGTAAAACGCCGTGCTCAGTATAGAGCACGGCGTTTTGATGTTTGGTTACTAGGGGCTATTCACTGTTATTTACCAATTCACACAACATTATTACAATCAAATGCAGTTATTATCTGTTAGTCTAATATATGTTATTGTATCTCTCCAATCATATTGACCATCGAAGACGGCTCACAAATGTAGAAACGTGGTTGTTGTTTTATGAAGCCACGAGGCGATACAGCAACTTACGGAGCTAGCTATTGATAAAGGGAAATCTGGGAGTATTCAAATGACTGATTTAGCGAAAATGAGATTAGTATTCCTAATTCTCTTTTGTATGTCTGTGCCGGTAGGAAGCGCCACAATTCAAGCGAAAGAACTGATAGTCGGCTTGGGTGAGCTCGATTATCCTCCCTTCTATTATGAAAACAATGGAACTCTTCAAGGAGCCGCAGTCGAAATTGCTCAGCATATTTCGGGTAAATTAGGGCACACACTTGTATATAAGAGGTTTCCCTGGTCGCGCGTCCAATATTCTCTTCAGCGCGGTGATATTGACATGATGATCCTATATTTTAAAACGCCGGAACGTGAAAAAAGTACCGTATTTGCTGATTTTCCTCATATTTTTGAGTCCAGCTATTTGGTTGTCGCCAAGGATAGCCGGATATCATACGAGGGAAATCTACAGAAATTGAGATCCCATAAATTTGGAAATGTCAGAGGATATTCTCACGGGAAAGAATATGACGGTGCCAATTTTCTGGATAGACAAGCAGTGGACAACGAAATACTTCTGCTCAGGATGCTCGTTGGCGCACGACTTGATATTGCTGTTGGAAATAAACCGGTTATTCTTGGATATGCTAAGCAGGAAAACTTACAAGACAAAATAAAGTTTCTTTCTCCCACCATCGATAAAGGAGCAAATTACTTCGCATTTTCCAGAGCTCGACAAGATGCTTCCGAACTCGCCAAAGAGTTTTCCAACGAAGTCGATAAATTCAGACACACAGCTGCTTACAAGAACATCCTAATTAAATTCGATTTTGACGTCTCTGATTGACGCTATCGCTATTTAGTAGAAAGCCCGGTGTAGACGGAAATGACAAACGAAACTAAACGAAATCCCATATCGCCAATTTCGCAACGACTGATCCTTTATTTAGTCCTATGTAGTT
>CAJXWA010000138.1 GCA_913062525.1 uncultured Alphaproteobacteria bacterium
ATGTTCCTCAATGATGATGAAACACAATCTATCATCATGATCGGTGAAATTGGTGGTTCGGCTGAAGAAGAAGCTGCGGAATTCTTGAAAGAATCAAAAATCAAGAAACCTGTTGTTGGCTTCATTGCGGGTGTTACAGCCCCTCCAGGACGCCGTATGGGACATGCTGGTGCTATCATTGCCGGTGGTAAAGGTGGCGCTGAAGATAAGATGGAAGCCATGCGTAGCGCGGGAGTTACTGTCTCAGACAGCCCATCTGCACTTGGTTCTACTTTGGTAAGAGTTTTGAAAGGGTAGTATTGTACTACTTCTATTAATCAAAACTTGTTAATTACTTGAGGGGGCGGGGTAATTCCCGCCCAATTGACCGGAAATGGCTCATCAATTGGACAATTCTTCTTTTCTATCTGGTACAAATGCCAGTTTTATCGAAGATCTATATCTTCGCTTTCAGAACGACCCATCGTCTGTCGACAGCAGTTGGCAGCAATATTTTCAAACTCTAGGTGATGACGCTGATACAATCGTCGCCGAAAGCAAAGGCGCCCCGTGGACGCCCGGAAATGGCGCTGCACCGGAAGATGAGTATGGCATCCTAGGTGATGCAGCTTACCGGGCGATCGAGACGGCCGAGAAAAAGGGTCTCCCGCAACAAGATGTTCGCGCAGCAGCGGTTGATACAATCCGCGCCTTGATGCTGATTCGCTCCTACAGGGTTCGGGGTCACTTAAAAGCGAAACTCGATCCCCTAGAACTTGAAGTTCCACAGGAACATCCGGAACTTAATCCGACAACCTACGGGTTTGAAGGAAGTGACTGGGACCGCGAAATTTTCATTGATAACGTTTTAGGGCTGGAAACAGCGACGATCCGTGAAATTCTTGAAATCGTGCAGCGCACTTATTGCGGCAGCATTGGCATAGAATTCATGCATATTCAGGAACCAGACCAAAAGGCTTGGCTCCAAGAACGCATCGAAGGGCGCCACAAGGAAGTTAATTTCACCTCTGAAGGTAAAGCCGCGATTTTACGTAAGTTGATCGAAACCGAAGGTTTTGAACATTTCCTCAACGTAAAATACACAGGCACAAAACGTTTCGGACTTGATGGCGCGGAATCTCTTATTCCTGCCATGGAAGGCGTGATTAAACGCGGCGGCCAATTGGGCGTTAAAGAAATCGTTTTGGGTATGCCCCATCGCGGACGTTTGAACATTTTGACCAACGTTATGGCAAAACCATTCCGTGCGGTCTTTTCTGAGTTTCAAGGAAATCCTGCGAACCCTGAAGATGTTGAAGGTTCAGGAGATGTGAAATACCATCTTGGAACATCTTCGGACCGTGAGTTTGATGGCAACAACGTTCATATGTCATTGACCGCGAACCCATCTCATTTGGAAGCCGTTAATCCGGTTGTTCTGGGTAAGGTACGGGCCAAACAATCTCAACTGGGAAGTGATGTTGGCGGACAAGTTATGCCGCTCTTGCTTCATGGGGATGCGGCGTTTGCGGGACAAGGTATCGTTGCAGAATGTTTTGGTTTGTCAGAACTAAAAGGATACCGGACATCCGGCACAATCCATTTCGTTGTGAATAACCAAATCGGCTTTACCACAAGCCCAAAATATTCACGCTCCAGCCCGTATCCATCAGACGTTGGTAAAATGGTTCAAGCGCCAATTTTTCACGTAAATGGTGATGATCCTGAAGCAGTTTGTCATGTGGCGAAAGTCGCAACTGAATTCCGTCAATTGTTCCAAATCGATGTTGTTATCGATATGTTCTGTTATCGCCGTCATGGGCATAACGAAGGCGATGAGCCTGCCTTCACACAGCCGTTGATGTATCGCACCATTGCGCAGCATCCAACAACGATGCAGATTTATGCGAAAAAATTGATTGAAGAAGGTGTTGTCACTGAAGATCAAGTGGAAACTTGGATCAAAGAATTCCGTGACTACCTTGAAAAACAATTTGAAACAGCAAACAGCTTCAAGCCTAACAAAGCTGATTGGTTTGAAGGCAGCTGGAAGGGTTTTGAACGTGCAGATAAAGGCGCACGTCGGGGCACAACTGCAGTTGCTCTGGATGAGCTGAAAGCCATTGGCCAGAAACTATGTGAAGTTCCTGAAAATCATAATGTTCATCGGACCCTGCAACGGGTCTTGAAAAACAAACAGAAAATGATCGACGGCGAGCAAGGCATTGACTGGTCAACAGCAGAAGCGCTGGCATTTGGATCATTGCTCAAAGAGGAATATCCAGTTCGCCTGTCAGGTCAAGATTGTGGTCGCGGAACTTTCTCGCAACGCCATTCTGTCTTTGTGGACCAAATGACTGAAGAACGGTACATGCCGCTGAATAACCTCAGTGAGAACCAAGCTGGCTATGAAGTCATCGACAGTATGCTTTCTGAAGCTGCGGTTCTTGGTTATGAATATGGTTATAGTCTTGCAGAGCCAAAGGCGCTTGTTCTTTGGGAAGCGCAGTTTGGTGATTTTGCCAATGGCGCGCAGGTTATCATCGATCAGTTTATCTCAAGCGGTGAAGCCAAATGGCTCCGCATGAGTGGCTTGGTTATGCTACTGCCGCATGGGTATGAAGGACAAGGACCGGAACATTCATCCGCCCGTCTGGAACGATATTTGCAGCAATCAGCTGAAGACAACTGGCAAGTTGTGAATATTACAACACCTGCCAACTACTTCCATGCTTTACGCCGCCAAATTCATCGGAAATTCCGTAAACCTTTAGTCATTATGACACCGAAATCTTTGTTGCGTCATAAAGAAGCAGTGTCAACACTTGAGGATATGGGTCCGGGATCATCTTTCCATCGGGTGCTCTATGACAATGATGTTGTCAGTGCGCCAAAAGATGTGAAACGGATCGTTCTGTGTTCTGGTAAAGTTTATTACGATCTGAAAGCCCGCCGCGACGAAGCAGGTCAGACAGATACTTACTTCCTTCGTCTGGAGCAACTCTATCCGTTCCCAGAAGGAGCGTTGGTCGAAGAGCTTAAGAACTTTACGCATGTTGAAGAAGTTGTTTGGTGTCAGGAAGAGCCTAAGAATATGGGTGCCTGGACCTTTGTTGAACCCAATCTGGAGCAAGCTTTTGCCACAGTTGGTATGAAGACGGTTACTCGGGCGCGTTATGCGGGCCGCGGGGAATCTGCTGCGACGGCGACGGGTCTGCTGAAACAACATAATTTGCAGCAAGCTGCGCTAATTAATGATGCTTTGGGCATCAAGTCCGAATAGGAAAGTATTAAAATGACAGTCGAAATTCGTGTGCCTGTCCTTGGTGAATCTGTAACGGAAGCAACTGTAGGAACATGGTTTAAAAAAGCTGGTGATACGGTTACTAAAGATGAGCCTATCCTTGAGCTTGAAACAGACAAAGTCACATTAGAAGTTAATGCATCTGAAAGTGGACGTCTGGAAGATATAATTGTGCCAGAAGGCGAAGACGTTGACGTTGGCGCTTTACTCGGTCATATCACTGCCGGTGCAGCAGGTAATGCTGCTGCGGCTCCCGCTGCACCAAAAGCGGCGGCTCCTGCACCAGCACCAACACCTGCGGCGGCTCCAGTCGCTGCGGCACCAGCTCCAGCTGCTCCTGTGGCCGCACCTGCGGCATCTGGCCCTGCGGAAGTTATGCCAGCGGCTCAAAAGCTTATTGATGAACTGAACCTGAACCCGGCCAATATTCGCGGTACAGGAAAAGACGGCCGCATTACTAAAGGCGACGTCCTTGAAGCCCAAAGCAATGGCGGTGTTTCTGCAGCAGCTCCGGCGCCAGTGGCCGCAGTTGCGGCACCAGCCGCGGCGGCAGCACCTGCAGCTCCCGTTGCAGTTGGCGATCGCCCAGAAGCGGCTCGTGAAGAGCGCGTTAAAATGAGCCGTCTTCGCAAGAGCATTGCAACTAAACTGAAAGGCGCCCAAAACACAGCCGCCATGTTGACCACTTATAATGAAGTGGATTTGACAAATATGCTGGCATTGCGCGCTGAATATAAAGACCGATTTGAGAAGAAACATGGCGCCCGCCTTGGCTTCATGTCTTTCTTCACAAAAGCCTGCGTTGCCGCCCTTCAAGAACTTCCAGCGGTAAATGCTGAAATTGAAGGCGATTACGTCGTCTACAAAAACTACTACCATATTGGTGTTGCTGTTGGCACGCCGAACGGTTTGGTTGTTCCTAATCTGCTGGACGCTGACAAACTCAGCTTTGCTGGTGTTGAAAAAGGGATTGCTGAATTGGGCCGTAAAGCTCGCGATGGTAAATTGACCATGGCCGATATGTCAGGCGGTACCTTTACCATTTCAAATGGTGGCGTTTATGGATCATTGATGTCTTCGCCAATTTTGAACGCACCGCAATCAGCCGTTCTTGGCATGCATAAAATTCAGGAACGTCCAATGGTTGTTGATGGGGAAATCAAGATCCGTCCAATGATGTATCTAGCCCTTTCCTATGATCACCGGATCATTGATGGCAAAGAAGCTGTTACGTTCTTGGTTCGTGTGAAAGAAGCCTTGGAAGATCCGCAGCGTTTGCTGCTCGAAGTTTAATTTTTTGAAGTTACTTCCCTAAAGGGGGATGGCATGAGTGACGATATTTTTGATCTGATTGTGGTCGGCGGCGGACCAGGTGGCTATACAGCTGCCATCCGCGCAGCCCAACTTGGAATGAAAACGGCCTGCGTTGAAAAACGCGGTGCGCTTGGTGGGACTTGCCTGAATGTTGGCTGCATCCCATCGAAGGCTTTGCTGAAATCATCGGAGTTGTATGAAGAAGTTCAGCACGATATGGCAGATCGCGGCATTAAAATCGGATCAGTGAAACTTGATCTTGGGACGATGCTTGGGCAAAAAGATAAGACAGTTACGAGTTTGACGCAGGGCATTGAATTTCTGCTGAAGAAAAACAAAGTAACCTATATCAAAGGCGCAGGTGAACTTCAGGGTGCAGGCCGGGTCGAAATCACTGGCGACGAAAATCAAGTCATCCGGGGCAAAAACATTCTGATTGCCACTGGCTCTGATGTTATGCCTTTGCCAAATGTTGAAATTGATGAAAAACAGATCGTATCCTCTACGGGTGCATTGACGCTTCCGAATGTCCCAAAACATCTTGTGGTCATTGGCGCAGGCGTCATTGGTCTGGAACTTGGAACTGTATGGCGCCGTCTAGGGGCTGAAGTTACGGTTGTTGAGTTTTTGGACCGCGTTTTGCCAGGCACTGATAATGAGGTCGCTAAAACAACACAGCGCACTCTTAAAAAGCAGGGTATGAAATTTAAACTCGGCACGAAAGTGACGGGCGCGAAGAAAGCCAAAGGCGGCGTTACGCTGACGATGGAGCCTGCTAAAGGCGGGGACCCTGAAACCATAAAAGCCGATGTGGTTCTTGTCGCTATTGGTCGCCGTCCATACACCGAAGGTTTGGGCCTTGATGATCTGGGTGTTGAGCGGGATAAAGCAGGCCGTATTATTGTTGATGAGAGCTTTAAATCTACGGTTGATGGCGTTTATGCCATTGGCGATGTGATCGAAGGCCCGATGCTTGCCCATAAAGCCGAAGATGAAGGTGTTGTCTGTGTTGAAATGATGGCCGGTCAAAAGCCGCATATCAACTATAACACTATTCCGGGCGTTATCTACACATGGCCTGAAGTTGCAACTGTTGGTAAAACAGAAGAGCAGCTTAAAGAAGCCGGTATTGAGTATGCGGTTGGTAAGGTACCGTTTATGGCAAACAGTCGCGCGCGTGCGACTGGGTTTACCGACGGTTTTGCCAAAATATTGGCGGACAAAAAGACTGATAAAGTTCTTGGTGTTCACATTATTGGCCCAGACGCTGGAACAATTATTCATGAATGTGTGATCGCGATGGAATTTGGGGCGTCTTCTGAAGATATCGCTCGAACTTGCCATGCACATCCCACATTGAACGAAGCTGTGAAAGAAGCGGCACTCGCCGTTGCAGGTCGAACCATTAATTCTTGACCTGTCGTTCCAAATTCGAAAAACTATGGGGGCCGGGTATTTATCCGGCCCTTATTTTTTGTCCTTCAATAAAATCAAACAGGTGCTCCAATGAAGCTATGTCATAGTCCCACTTCGCCTTTTGTCAGAAAAGTCATGATGGTCGCTCTTGAAAAGGGACTTCAAGATCAGATCGAACTGGTAAGCCCAGATCTAAGTGATATTTTTAAAGGAATTAACCCGGCAACTCCGCTTGGAAAAGTACCAAGTCTTGAAATTGACAGCGGTGATGTCTTATTTGATTCGATCGTAATCTGTGAATATCTCGATGGCGTATCAGGTGGCACGACGTTATTTGCCGCAGACAGGCTTGAGCGGGCCAAATTGATGACACTGCACGCCGCAGCAAATGGGTTCACCGATTGCGCTTATCAGCGCCGTATGGACAGCTTTGCCATGCCAGAAGGTGAAGGTTCTCCCACTTGGAATGCGCGTCTTCGCGTTAGCATGGAAAATACGTTGGATTTGCTTGAAAAACAGGTGGCTGAATTCTCTGGTAAAGTGAATATCGCGACCATTGCTATCGCTTGTGGGCTTGGATATCACGATTTCCGCTTTTCGGCTGAAAACTGGCGCGAAAGTCGGCCAAACCTAACCGCTTGGTTCGATGAATTTTCGAAGCGTCCTTCTTTCCAGAAAACGATCCCACCAGAGGCCTAACCGTAATTAAATGACACCTGCGCGTTTAACAATTTTCTATTGCATCGCTGAAGTTTTAGCGATGACTTCCTTTTCCTCTTTTCCAGCCTTAACCCCCTATTTCTTTGATCATTGGGGGTTGAGCGGAACTGAGGCTGGATGGATAAATGGGGCCTTCTTCTTCGGCTTCACCACTTTTGGATTATTGTCCACAACCCTCACTGACCGCGTTGATGCAAGGCGCATTGTCTTATTTGGAAATGTGGTTGCTGTCATCGGAGCATACGGATTTGCGTTCCATGCTGATGATTTTTCATCGGCATTACCGTGGCGGTTTATATCAGGTGCGGCCATGGCTTGTACGTATATGCCGGGCTTGAAAATGTTGACGGACAGGCTTCCCGAAGCCGCACAATCTCGGGCCATCGCCTTTTATACAGCGTGTTTCTCGACGGGATCAGCGGTCTCGTTTTTGCTGATCGGGCAAGTGAATACTTGGATAGGGCCGGATGCTGCCTTAATTTCAGCAGCTCTTGGACCGCCGCTGGCTCTCATCTTGATGTTGGTAGTCTCTTCTCCAAAAGCCCATCACTCACCCCGTTCTTGGCGGCAGTTATTGAACCTGAAACCCGTATTGATAAACCGCAAAACCATGGGGTATGTGGGCGCATATTTTTGCCATTCATGGGAATTGATGGCCATGCGCTCATTTGTGGTGGCGTTCCTGACGTTTGCTCAAAGTAAAAGCGGAGCCCCTGTATGGATGGATGTCAGTATCATTGCGGCTGTTGTTATTTTTATGGGCCTTCCCTCCAGTGTCCTTGGGAATGAACTCTCGTTACGCATTGGCCGGCAGCGGGCCATTAGCCTGATTATGCTTACGGCCTTTGCCATATCTGCTGTTCTGGGGTTCTCCGCAGAACTGCCGTTTGTTCTGGTTGCACTCCTTGCCATTTTATATGGTGTTTTTGTAACAGCAGATTCCTCTTCCATCACCTCAGGGGCCATCGCCTCTGCTCCGCTAGAGCTAAAAGGATCCACTATGGCTGTTCATAGCTTTATTGGGTTTTCTGGTGCAATGGTGGGGCCGGTGGCCGCTGGTTTTGTTCTGGATAGTACAGGCGGCCATGAAAGCGTCAGTGCGTGGGGCCTTACGTATTTATCCATGGGTGCGATCGCTATTTTTGGACCACTGGCGTTAAGACTGACCCGATAACTGAGCGGCTTTATCCCTTACTCTTCGGATGGGCTGCGTTATAAACTTTGAGCAGTTTTTCTGTTTCAAGGTCAGTATATCGCTGTGTTGATGACAGAGACGCATGGCCAAGCAGTTCCTGAATAGTGCGAAGGTCGCCGCCATTTTCCAGCAAATGTGTTGCAAAACTGTGGCGCAGCACATGAGGTGTTACATCCTCAGCCAAACCCAATTGCCTGCGGAGCGTTTGAGTTCGCAGCTGAATGTGGCGGGCGCCCAGCCGTCTTCCTTGTTTTCCCAAAAATAGCGGGCCTTGGGCTTCAAACGCGAAAGGGCATTGTGTAACATATGCTTCAATGGCAGATCGGACGATGGGCAGAACTGGCACTAGCCGCTCCTTATTGCCTTTGCCCATAACCATAAGAACGTCTCCGTCAGGCTTTTGATCGAAGTTGAGGGAGAGGGCTTCAGCAATGCGAAGGCCACAGCCATATAATAAAGTGAAAACGGCTAAGTCTCGGGCATCCGTCCAATTTTGAGGAACATCAGCTGCAGCCATAAGCTGTCTGCTTTCCTGGACGCTAAGCGCGCGGGGTAAGCGTGTTGGTTTTTTCGGAGAACGGACGGATTTTATATAAGGGTTGTGCAGCAGTTTGTCTTTTTCCAGTTTTTTGAAAAAGCTGCGAACTGAAGATAAAACACGAGCCAGTGACGTAGCGGTTAGGCCATCGTTTTTTCGAACAGCAAGAAACGCCCTGAAGTCGGCAGTGCGGAGGTTTTCGAGGTCGCTGATTTCTGGGGTTTTTCCCAGATGATCCAAGAGGAACGCTTGAAATTCTGAAACGTCCCGCTCATACGCTTCATACGTATGAGGACTGACCCGTTTTTCGTGACGTAACCAATTTTTCCAATGAGCAATTGCTTGATGAACGGATGTATCGGCCATCGTTTCGATCAGGTGACTTCTGTCGTTTCCAGCCACATCTGCAAACTAGACTGAATGCACGTCGCTAGAAATGATAGGAGATCAGTTGCTTGCTCCGCGTGGAAATGTCCAATTTGACGGCTACCAATGGCAAGCATGGCTGGCGTGTTTAACGAGGCTATATCAAGTTTAATTAACGCATCAGACGCGACAAGATCCATAGCCGGACCAAAAACAGCCTTCGATCTGGGGGCATTGGGACGCATGAGAATGTTTTTGTCATTCCAATTTGCCTTGTCGATATTTCCTTTTTTAAGGCGCTGTAGTCCGGTCATTGCTGGAAGCGGGATCGGGCCATCTTCGATGCAAAGGGTCACTACATCCACATCCAAATATTCAGGCAGGTCTTGAGTTAGGATATGGACAAAATGTGTAATGTTGGTTGCAGCCAAGATGGCTTTAACAGAATTGAGCACCATGTCTTGTGTGTGTAAATTGGCACGTGCGGCACTTACAAAATCGCCTTGCAGGGATTTCAAATCAGTGATTTGTTTTCGAAGTCGATCAACAAGAACTGATTGCATATCGATGACCCCTTCACCAACCTCTCGGTCAGGCAATAGGGCACCGACAAACAAATCTACGTTTTTTTCAACAAAATCAGGACGCGCAATAAGCCACTCCCGCACAGCATCTTCATCAAATGATGCGGTTGCTTTCGCCTTCGGGGATTTACTCTTTATCTCCTTGACCACTGCGACAT
>CAJXWA010000139.1 GCA_913062525.1 uncultured Alphaproteobacteria bacterium
CCCGAAAGTAGCCGACACATACCGCTAATCACCGTGAGTTTTTAATTGCAGATCTATTGGTCGGTTGATGTTACGCTCAACAGAACAACCTTATTGAAATGAGCTGGGAATGTTGGCTCATCTCTATTTCCCCCAGATCCGTTTATTGAGGTCCATATGCGCATTAAGTATTTTGTCAGACCGCTCCTAACTTATCTTTTCCTGATATTCTTCTTAAGCCCGGCAGTTGCCGCCTCCTCGCGACCTGAAAACTGCGAAACCCGCCCTTATGATCACGGAAAACTCTGGGAAGTGAGCAAAAAAGGAGCGCCTACAAGTTTCATTTTTGGCACCATGCACTCCAAAGACCCTCGAATACTCTACTTACCTGGTATTGTAATGAAGGCATTTAATCGCTCGTCTCAGTTAATTGTGGAGACAATATTAAATTCAAAAACCATACAAGACAGCCGGGCTTTAATGCTTGCCCCTCATGGACAATCACTGGAGCTTGCAATTGGCGCTGAAAGATTTTTGAAACTACGTGAAATAGCGGGAAATTATGGGATCTCTGCTCCAGTTCTTCAACGATTTAAAATCTGGGCAGCCGCCTCCATTTTGTCACAACCCCCGCAGTCAAGAAGTCAACAAGCGGCGAAACTGACTCTCTTGGATCGTGAGCTCGAAAAAATGGCTCATCAGATGAAAAAGCCCGTTTTCCCTTTAGAAAAAGCAATCGAACAACTTGGGTTGTTTGATGCCCTTTCCAAAGATGCTCAGTTGGAGTTTCTGGATCAAGCCATAAAAGAATACCCTGATCTTGACGGGGAGCTTGAAAAACTTACAGGTCATTATCTAGCGGGCCGGACAGGTTGGATCTTTTGCGAAATGGAAGGCAGTCTGAAATCATTAAGTCCAGAACTGAATGATTTCATGACAAACAAACTTATAAGACACCGCAACCATACTATGACTGAGCGGATGCTTTCAAAACTAAGTACGGGATCAACGTTTGTGGCCATCGGTGCCATGCACCTACCTGGAGATGAAGGGGTGCTCTCTCTTTTAAAGAAAAATGGATATGAAATTAGGCGTCGTTTCTAGGGCCAGATATTGGGCTTTAGCTCACAAAAAATGCCACACATACAAGACTAATTCCCCAATAAACGTTTTTTCCCCTTTTACAGGCTGAACGCCATGTCTATATACATCTGGTCCCGATCAGATTGAAGCGGATATGTAAAAGGAACCTGAATGAAGCTGCAAGGTAGAAAAACGGCATGATGTATCTACAAGTAGCCGCTGGTTTAGTGATTTTACTGGTTTGCGGGGAACTGCTGGTAAGAGGTGCTGTTGCGCTCGCTGAACAGTTCAATATCTCGAAACTTATCATTGGTTTTACAATTGTTGCATTTGGCACATCGGCCCCTGAATTGGTTGTCTGCATTCAGGCTGCCCTAGACGGCGCGTCGGGTATTGCGGTTGGTAATGTTGTTGGCAGTAATATTGCAAATATTCTTCTGGTGCTTGGTGCCCCTGCCCTCATATACCCACTCACCTGTGATAATCAGTCCGCGTTACGCGATAGTTTTATTGTCATCGGTGGTACGCTTCTATTTACGGTGCTTGCATGGACAGGATCTATTGCCGTCTGGCAAGGCGCTCTTCTTGTTGTCACTTTGGCTGCTGTCATTTATTTGGCCTATCGCCGCGCCCGAAAAGAAGGCGGCGGAAATGCAGATGAAGCTCTTGAAGAATACGAAGAAAACATGCCCAAGACTTTATGGATAAGTCTACTTTTTATTCTAATTGGATTGGTTGGACTTGTTGTTGGGTCACGCCTGTTAGTGAGCGGTGCCGTGAGTATTGCAACAGCTGCAGGTGTTTCTGAAGAAATTATTGGTCTAACTCTTGTGGCACTTGGAACGTCCTTGCCCGAGTTGGCCACATCAATTATTGCAGCCTTCCGCCGTCACGGTGATGTCGCTATCGGTAATGTCTTGGGCTCCAACCTGTTCAATATTACCGGCATTATCGGGGCCGCTGCGATTATCAAGCCCATCACGGCTCCTGAACAAATTCTCCATTTCGATTTGTTTTTTCTTCTCGGTGCGTCCGTCCTGCTCATTTTGATCTTCTATTTTAAGAAACCCATTGGCCGTGTTCTTGGCGGAGCCCTCTTCTTGTCCTACCTTGCATATGTCCTCTCTCAATTTATGGGTGTATCAGGCGTGCATTCTGTTGCTATGATGTAGCGGTAAGATAGTTCCGCTCTAAAAAATTTGATCAGACAGAGACGCCGTAATGAATAACAATGCATTAGTTACCGGGGCCAGCAAGCGTATTGGCCGTGCAATTTCCCTTGAACTTGCGCAAAAGGGATGGAACATCGCTATCCATTTCAACACGTCGAAAGACGAGGCGGAGACGCTTTATAAAGAGATTACATCTCTCGGCGTTCAGGCCGTACTTGTTCAAGGCAACCTTGAAAATTCCGATGAGATAAACAGCATTTTTGAACGTGCCCGCCAGAAACTAGGTCCCATCAATTGCCTCATCAATAATGCATCCCTGTTTGAACCTGACTTGATAGATGATCTAACCCAAGCCAGCTTTATCCGTCATATGACGACAAATCTTCTATCACCAGCACTACTCACACAAGCGCTTGCCGCACAGCCAGACTTGGACTTTTCGGAAAAAAGTAATATTATTAATATTATTGATCAGCGAGTGATGATGCTGGGCTCAGATTTCGTATCCTATACACTTAGTAAATCGGCTCTATGGACACTGACACAAACCAGTGCAATGTCTTTGGCACCGAATGTTCGTGTAAATGCGATTGGACCCGGACCAACGCTTGCAAGCAAGCGGCAGGACCCAGCACAATTTGAGCGCCAATGTCATCAGGTCCCCCTCCAACACGGAGCGACAGCCGCTGAGATTGCAAAAGGTGTCGCCTTCTTGCTAGACGCCCCGTCAATAACCGGCGAATTTATTGCAATGGATGGCGGGCAGCACCTGCCATCATCCATTGTAACTGAGGAAGAGTAAAATGAACAAAGTCGATCGTAATAATGTTGCTGCCCTCCCTCTTACCGAAGAGGATAGAGCAACCCACCGCGTCTTTATTAACGATTTGCTTGTTGATATGCTTATTGGCATTTATGACCATGAAAAAGCTCGAAAACAGCCGGTTAGAATAAATATTTCCCTGACTGTTCTGGATCATATTGGCCCAATCAACGACGATTACCACAATGTCGTTTGCTATGAGAGCATCGCAAATTCCATCAAAAATCTCGTCAAAGAGGAACATATCAATCTAGTTGAAACTCTCGCAGACAAAGTTGCCAATATCTGCCTTGAGAATCAACGAACCCTTTCAGCAACGGTAAAGGTCGAGAAATTGCAAGCCGTTTCTGATGCCGGAAGTGTTGGTGTTGAAATTACTCGAACAAAAAATTAATCAACTGTTTTTTTGCTAAAATCCCGTTTTTATTGGCTTATTAGCCTGTAGTTGTACACAGAGAGATAATGCAACACCAAAAATGGCTAAAAAAAGAAAAAAATACAGCAGTTTCTTCGAATGAGGTTCTTGACATTTATAAATCTCAGCAAAAACAACAACTTAACAAATTGCACAAAAAATAGGCAAAAAGTTGGAGGCCGAGGATTTGTCTGCTATTGGGCAATATGTAAACCACTTACACACACAGTTATCCACAAGAACAGTGGATAGTGTCAAAAAACTGTAAAACGAAATTTTCTGAGCAAATCTAGAGTTCTAATGTTGCTTATGAATAAAGAGGTTAGACCACTTTGCTCAGGATAACCTTTCAACGAAACTCGCAAAGTAGCTATTGGAATCGACGGCAGAATGGAAGAATCAGCACCCGAAAAGCACGAATCCCTTTTTGAACAAGGCGCAAAAGTGATTCAGCATTTTCTGAAAACACTACCCGGCACTCCCGGCGTATACAGAATGTTAGATTCCAACGAGCAGGTTCTGTATGTCGGCAAAGCGAAAAACCTTAAAAAACGTGTCGTCAGCTACACAAAGTCGAACGGGCAATCTAATAGAATAATGCGAATGGTCTCCCTGACCAGCGCTATGGAGTTTGTGTCCACCCATACAGAGGTGGAGGCACTCCTCCTTGAAGCAAACCTCATTAAGAAGCTAAAGCCCCGATACAACATCATTCTGCGAGATGACAAGTCCTTCCCCTATATCCTGATCACCAGCGATCACGAGTGGCCACAAATTACGAAGCATCGGGGTGGGCGGAGCAAAAAGGGGGAATATTTTGGCCCCTTCGCCTCGGCTGGCGCGGTAAATGAAACTCTGGCGACTTTTCAGCGACTGTTTCCTTTGAGATCCTGTACCGATTCTGATTTTGAAACAAGGACCCGGCCCTGCCTTCAATTTCAAATCAAAAGATGCTCAGCCCCCTGCGTTAATCGTATTTCAGCAGAGGAGTATCAAATTGTTGTTGATGAAGCGCGGGCTTTCCTTTCAGGGAAGAGCCACAGCATCCAGCAACGCCTTGCCGGTAAAATGCAAAAGGCCAGTGACGAATTGGACTTTGAACAGGCCGCCGTTCTTAGAGATCGCCTCAAGGCCATGGCCCACATCCAATCCAAACAAACAATTAACCTACCCAATGTCGACGAAGTTGATGTTATTGCGGCGCATCAGGAAGCGGGCCAAACCTGCGTTCAGGTCTTCTTTGTTCGTGCCGGGCAAAATTTGGGAAACAGGGCACATTATCCCGTACACAACAAAGACATAAGCCCAGAAGATATCTTAAGTGCATTCATCGGCCAATTCTACGATAGCAGGCCGGCCCCAAAAACAGTTTGGGTCAGCCACATCCCAGCGGAAGCAGAGCTATTATCAGAAGCACTGTCTATCGCTGCAGATAAAAAAATTACCATTTCAATTCCCAAGCGTGGTCCTAAGAAGGAAATGCTAGATCACGCCGTTCTCAACGCCAAGGGAGCCTTATTAAGAAAACTGGCTGAGAACGCCTCACAGAAACAACTTCTTAAGGCTGTTGGCGATTTATTTGAAATGGCCAAGCCCCCCCGCAGAATTGAAGTCTATGACAACAGCCATATTTCGGGCACCCACCAAGTTGGTGCGTTAATTGTTGCAGGCCCTGATGGTTTTGATAAAAAAGGGTATCGGAAATTTGACATCAAAAATGCAGATCTTGCCCCCGGAGATGACTATGGGATGATGCGAGAGGTCTTAACGCGCCGCTTTTCACGGCTACAGAAAGAAGATCCCAATAAAATTGGAGAAGGGTCCGGCTCTCGTGAACTTTGGCCTGATCTCGTATTGGTCGATGGGGGCCTTGGCCAATTGAACGCTGCTATGGATGTATTTACTGAATTGGATATTTCAGATGTAGTCCTGGCCGGCATTGCAAAAGGGCCAGACAGAAACGCTGGACGAGAAAGGTTTTTTGTTCCTGGAAAAGCTCCGTTTTCTCTTCCAGAAAAAGACCCTACTTTATATTTCCTCCAGCGAATGCGGGATGAAGTTCATCACTTCGCCATTACAACACATCGGGCGAAGCGTTCAAAAGCCATTGGAAAGTCACCACTGGATGAAATTCCGGGTATCGGCGGCAAAAGAAAGAAAGCGCTCCTGAACCATTTTGGCTCGGCTAAGGGGGTTGGCAGCGCTGCATTGGCCGATTTGGAGGCGGTAGAAGGTGTCTCTAAAACATTGGCGAATACAATCTTTAACTTTTTTCATGAAGAAAGTTAAATTGGGCGCTTTCACTCCCCATATGCGTTGCCTATACTATCTCACGTCTTTCAGCCCAAAATAACCAGGAACCTCGGCATGTTACTTAGTCTGCCAAATCTTCTTACGCTCTCACGGATTGCCGTAATTCCGCTGCTTTTAGCGTCATTTTATCTGCCCGGTGATGCATCAAGCTGGGTCCCGCTTGGGTTATTTGTGGCCGCTGGTATAACAGACTTTTTTGATGGCTACCTTGCCAGACGAAATAAACAAACGTCCAATTTGGGACGTTTTCTTGATCCAGTAGCTGATAAACTTTTGGTTGCTGCAACCCTTCTTTTTTTAGTGGGTATGGGTAGGATCAATGATTGGAGCCTTGTACCTGCAGTAATAATCCTGTGCAGAGAAATAATGGTATCAGGTTTGCGCGAATTTCTTGCGGAATTACGGATCGGCTTACCGGTCAGTAAATTGGCTAAATGGAAGACTGCAGCTCAAATATTCGCCTTGTGTTTCTTACTAGGTGGCCCTGCGGTTCAAGCTGATTTCGACGTAATGCTGGTAGGTGACATTCTTCTCTGGATGGCAGGGTTGCTGACCGTATGGACTGGATATGATTACCTACGGTTAGGCCTGAAACATATGTTGGTTGAGGAAGACACCTAAACATGGAAGTAATTGGTATTTCTGGATGGAGTGGAAATGGAAAAACCACTCTGCTGGCTAAGTTAATTCCTGAGTTAATTGATAGGGGATACAGCGTATCCACGTTAAAACATGCCCATCACCGTTTTGATATTGATCATCCGGGAAAAGACAGCCATCGTCACCGGAAAGCTGGCGCAAAAGAAGTTATGATTTCATCGAAAACCCGATGGGCACTGATGCATGAAAATACGGATGACGAAGAAGCCTCAATTGATGAGCTGATTGCCCATATGGCACCTGTGGATTTTTTGCTCATTGAGGGCTTCAAAAAAGAAAATTTCCCAAAAATCGAAATCTGTAGAAACGATACAGATAACGAACCTCTATATAAGAATGACTCTTCCGTTGTTGCTGTCGCAACTGATCGCGAAGATATTACGACAGACCTTCCGATTTTGAACTTGAACAATACAGCTGAAATCGCTGATTTCATTATTTCAAGATCAGCATTCGGAGGACAATAAATGCCTCGGCTGCCAAATGACTGTTTTTCATCTCCTGAAGACATGATCTCAGTCGAGCAAGCTCGTGCCCTAATTACGGAGAAAACAGGTCGAATTGCAGACACCGAATTTGTTGAGCTTCAAAATTCAGGTGACCGTGTTTTGGCAGAAGACATTTACTCATCATTTGATATCCCCCCAGCAGATAACTCAGCCGTAGATGGCTACGCCTTCCTGCATGCAGACTACACCGCCCAACAGGACCGCGCATTCAACGTGGCCGGTAGAAGCGCTGCTGGAGAGCCCTATTTAGGTGAATTATCCGAAGGATACTGCGTAAAAATCTTTACTGGCGCCTCAGTACCGGTGCGATGCGATAGCATTGCAATGATTGAAGACGTTACCGAAGCAGCAGACACCATCGTCCTTCCTGCTGGATTGGCTCTTGGAAGCAACAGACGCCATGCAGGTGAAGATTTGAAGACGGGTGCTCTGGTACTCAAAAGCGGAACAAAATTACGCCCACAAGAAGTTGGACAACTTGCCAGCATGGGACATCATAAAGTCCCTGTTTTCCGGCGCATAAAAGTTGCACTTTTGTCGACAGGTGACGAGTTGGAAAACCCCGGTGACAACCTCCCCTATGGCAGCATCTATGACAGCAACCGGTATATGCTTCTTCAGCTTCTCAACAAATATGGATGCGACGTTAAAGACTACGGGATCATCCGTGATACGTTTGACACCCTTCGGGATGCAATCTCTGATGCCGCAGCAAACACTGACCTCGTTATCACGTCTGGCGGTGTATCCATGGGAGATGAAGATCATGTCAAAGCTGCGGTTGAGGCCGCTGGAGATCTTCATTTTTGGCGCATAGCCATTAAACCCGGACGGCCTCTGGCACTTGGTCAAGTTGGCGGAACGGCTTTTGTCGGATTACCCGGAAATCCAGTTGCAGCACTGGTCTGTGCCATACAATTTGTTAAACCGCTGATTGCCCGGCTATCGGGCGAGACCTTCCCAAAAGATCCTTTCGCTTTGTCTGGCAAGGCTGCCTTTTCTATGAAAAAGAAAACTGGCCGCCGGGAATGGCTTCGTGGTCGCTATACGTGTAATGAAAATGGTGTTGGCAAAATCGAAAAATTCAGCTCGGAAGGCTCTGGCCTTATTTCCTCATTGGTCTGGTCAAATGGACTGATTGAACTCAAGGAAGATACGAGTACTATTAATCAAGGCGACAATTTACGGTTTTTCCCCTATTCGGAGCTATTTGAATGAAGATCTTATATTTTGCATGGCTCCGCACCCAACTCGGTATGGCGGAGGAAGTTATTGAACTCCCAGAAAACATTCTAAAACTGGAAGATCTGCTTGAACACCTTAAGGCTAGAAACGCCGTTTTTGAGGCTGCATTTTCAGACATGAAAGTTATCCGAATTGCCGTAGATCAAGAGTATGTGACCGACAATGTATCGTTAGAAGGTGTTCAGGAAATTGCCTTTTTCCCGCCTGTTACAGGGGGATAATATGATCATCGTGCAGGATGCCGCATTTGATACTGGGGCTGAAATAAAACGGCTCACCGATAACAACACTCAAATAGGTGCCGTTGTCTCCTTTACGGGATTAGTCCGTGATTTTAATGACGGCGCGAATGTTCAGTCTTTAACACTTGAGCATTATCCCGGCATGACGGAGAAAGAGCTTGAGAAAATAGAAGCATTAGCGCTCAATAAATGGGATCTAACTGACAGCTTGATCATTCACCGTTACGGAAAAATGGAATTAGGCGAAGCCATTGTTTTGGTAGTGACCGCGTCAGCCCACCGGAGCGATGCCTTTGAAGCCGCTGCATTTCTTATGGATTGGCTGAAAACCAAAGCACCATTTTGGAAACTGGAAGAAAATTCTAGCGGCAGTGAAAACTGGGTAAAAGAGCGATCCAGTGACATTGATGCGGCAAAAAAGTGGGATTAACTTCCAGTTAGCTGCGGCTTTGGCGTTTCACAATCCATTCAGCAGCCTGTCGATTGGCTTCTGTGATTTGCGCATCTGTCATGGTTTTCACCAATATCGTGTTCATTCGTTGCGCCCCGGCTTTACCGCGTGCAGCAGAAATAAGCGACCATTTCAGCGCATTAATATCTGTTCGGCCCGCTGCGATTTCAGTCTTGGCTGCCGCTGTATCTACCGGCATAGAAGAGGCCTTCTTCAAAATCTGCCCAACCACTTCAGCATCCATTCCCTTGGTGCTAACGGGAAGTTTTGTTTTCGTCACTGGAGCAGTGCTTGATGTTGTCGATCGAGCGGCCGTCGAGCTTTTCTGAACAGAGTTTGTCTGCGAAGCAGCTGGTTTTGCAATTGCAGTTGATGCGACAGGGGTTGTCGGAGCAGCTATCGGTGTTGAGGCGACTATTACCGCAGAACTATTCCCGCCGCTTTGCTTAGCCTTTAATTCAGCCAACCGTTCTTTTGCAGTCATAACTTGTGCTTGCTTAGCCGTATCGGCTTCTAATGCAGCAAGCCGCTCTTCTTCGGCTTTTTGTTGGCCTGCAAGATATGCTTTATTTTTTGCGGCTTCAGCTTGAACCCGAGCGGCCTGAATAGCTGCAGCTCGGCTAGCTTCTTGCCTTTTGATTGCGAGTTTAGCGTCAGCATCTCGTTG
>CAJXWA010000140.1 GCA_913062525.1 uncultured Alphaproteobacteria bacterium
CCTCATCCTTAATCTATACAATAAAACCCAATTAATCCCTCAATATGTGTTCGGTGTGAATACATATTGAGGGTAATCAAAAGTTACGAGTTACTCTTCTTCTTCTTTTCCAAGAAGTCTCATATCTAGATATTCGTCTACAGTTTCCATCAGGCTTGGAATTTTTTCCTGGAAGAAGTGATCAGCTCCTTCAACTTCAGTATGATGGATTGTAATGCCTTTTTGGGCTTGTAATTTTTCTACCAGTTTCTGAACATCTTTTGGCGGAACTTGAATGTCTTTCAAGCCGTTGACGATAATTCCAGAGGATGGGCAAGGGGCAAGGAATGCAAAGTCATACATGTTCGCCGGAGGTGCCACAGAAATAAAACCCTCAATCTCTGGGCGTCGCATAAGCAATTGCATTGCTATCCATGCGCCAAAGGAGAAGCCGCCTACCCACACAGAAGGGGCATTCGGATTATGAGTTTGCATCCAATCCAATGCAGCCGCAGCATCAGAAAGTTCGCCAATACCTAGATCATAGTCGCCTTGGCTTCGGCCAACGCCGCGAAAGTTGAAACGAAGAACGGAAAAACCGCGTTCTTTAAAATCTGTAAATAGATGATAGACGACTTTATTATTCATCGTTCCCCCAAATTGCGGGTGGGGATGAAGAATCAAAGCCAAAGGTGCATTCGGTTCTGAAGAGTGGTGATATCGGCCTTCGAGGCGGCCTTCTGGTCCATTAAAAATTACGTCAGGCATTTAGGTTTAAGTTCCCAATCTTCAAAAAAACATATTCAGCGCATTTACATAGAGTTTGCGTCAATAATCTGTGACCATTGTCAACAAATGCAACAATTCATCTTTAGCATACTTCCTTCACCTTGACAGGATCTAGACAATATATATATCACGAAATGAAGGGCGCGTTGTAACCTCTTGTGCAATCAGCTATATTAAACGCCGCACAATACAGAAGGAATGGGCAAATGTTCAAGCATATTAGCGAAGATCTTGATGCGGTTATCGAAAGAGACCCCGCTGCGCGCTCAAAATTAGAGGTAGCTCTCCTCTATCCGAGCTTCCACGCAATTCTGTTTCACCGCCTTGCTCATCCTTTGTATCAGCGCAATTGGAAGTTCCTCGCGCGGTTGCTATCGCAAACAAGTCGGTTCTTAACGGGCATTGAAATTCACCCCGGTGCTAAGATTGGATCGAAGCTGTTTATTGACCATGGAATGGGTGCCGTTATCGGTGAAACCGCAGAAATCGGGGATAATGTCACTCTGTACCATGATGTGACACTTGGAGGGGTGAACCCTTCTGTAGATTCCGATACGCAGCGCGATGTGAAGCGTCACCCAACACTGCTTGATAATGTAATCGTTGGATCGGGCGCTCAAATACTAGGCCCCATCACTGTTGGCCGTTGTGCCCGTGTTGGCGCAAATTCGGTTGTTGTTAAAAATGTACCTGAACGGGTAACCGTTGTGGGTAGTCCTGCACGTGCTGTCACTCGATCGGCCCGTCCTAACGAAGAAAGATTCGCAGCCTACGGTATTGGCGCTGATGAATTACCAGATCCAGTGTTTAAAGTTTTGGATGGTTTACTCGATAAAGTTCAGTCACTTTCTATGCGTGTTGAAGAGCTGGAAAGTGATCTGGATGGAAAACCGTCTCGCTCACCACTTTTAAGTGGGAAGAAGGTTGATCTGGAAGGCTCTGAAGAAGATCCAATGGGCGGTTCTGATAAATTCTAGCAACTATTAACTTGCCGGAGCGTTCAGCAGGACATATTTTGCCTGTATGAAGAATGCAATTTATCTAGATTATAATGCGACGTGCCCCATCCGACCCGAAATTATCGAGTTGGTTTCAAGTGTGATGACTGAAGGTGGTAACCCATCGTCAGTCCATGCGCACGGGCGGAAAGCGCGGGGCCGTGTTGAAGATGCACGGCGACAAATTTCAAAGCTGATTGATTGTAAGCCTCAGGAAATTATTTTTACATCTGGTGGAACTGAAGCCAACAATATGGCGCTCAATGCTGTAAAAGGCTGTACTGTCATGACGGCATTGGGAGAGCATGATTCAGTTTTAGCACCTGCGAACTTAAATAATGTTCGTGATATCGCCTGCCGTCCGAACGGACTTATCGACCTTGAGGATCTAAAGACAGCGTTAGAGGCCGCTCAAACTCAATCCTTTGTCTCCATTATGCTTGCAAATAACGAAACCGGTGTGTGCCAGCCCATTGTTGAAATCGCAGAATTGGTGCATTCCTTGGGCGGATTACTTCATACAGACGCCATACAAGCAGTGGGGAAAATTCCTGTTAGTTTTCGAGATATGGGCGTGGATATGATGTCTGTTTCTGGCCATAAAATCGGTGGGCCGCAGGGGCAGGGGGCCTTGGTCGTGCGAGAAGGTTTAGTTATTAAGCCCGGTCAAATCGGCGGCGGTCAAGAACTTGGCCGAAGAGGTGGGACTGAAAATGTTGCTGGTATTGCTGGATTTGGATTAGCCGCTGAGATGGCGGGCGCTGATTTGCATAGGTATTTATCCGTTGAAGATCTTCGAAATACAATGGAGGCTGAGCTTTCGGATTTCTGCTCAGGCGCGGTGATTTATGGAGCAAATTCAACCCGTCTTCCAAACACGAGTTGCCTTTCCATGCCCGGCGTAACAGCTGAGTTACAGGTTATGAATTTTGATTTGGCTGGAATTGCGATCAGTGCGGGTTCGGCCTGTTCAAGCGGAAAAGTAAAAGCAAGTCATGTGTTGGTCGCAATGGGGGCTAACGAGATAGAGGCAGGTGAAGCAATCCGTGTTAGTCTAGGGCGAGAGACAACCCGAGCTGAGATAGATAGGTTTGTTGAGGTATGGAAAAAACTATACGAGAAGAAGTCACCAAGATTTGCTGCGTGACCGAGTTTTTCCGGCGTTCGTTTTTTTAAGAGGTTAGAGTTTCGATGTCAAAAGTGACTTTTGTAAAACCAAATGGCGATAAAGTTGAAGTGGATGCTCCGCTTGGGAAAACTTTGTTGGAAATTGCCCATCACAACGGCTTAGAACTGGAAGGTGCCTGTGAAGGAAGTTTGGCGTGCTCAACATGTCATTTAATTGTGCATGAAGAAGATTTTGATCGCTTACAAGAAGCGACAGATGACGAGGAAGATATGCTTGACCTTGCTTACGGATTGACACCAACATCACGTCTTGGGTGCCAAATTGTTATGACTGAAGAACTTGATAACCTCGTGATCTCTCTCCCCGCAGGATTTAACAATCAGCTGTTTTAAAATGAAATTATTTGATCGACTAAAAGCGGCCAATGAAGATGTTTGGCAGGACTATACTCACCACGAATTCGTGCAAGGTGTGCAATCGGGCCAATTACCTGAGAAAGCTTTTCAGTTTTACCTAAAGCAAGATTATCTCTTTTTGATGCATTTTGCCCGTGCTTACGCGCTGGCGGCTTATAAAGCTGATAATTTGGCTGATATGAAAGCGGCATCTGAAACTGTGACTGCTTTGGTCGATACAGAAATGCGGCTTCATGTGGAATATTGCGCAGGCTGGGGCATTACAGAGGCGCAAATGCAGGCCATCGAAGAAGCACCAGAAAATATGGCTTACACTCGGTATGTGTTGGAAAAAGGGATGTCAGGGGACATTTTGGATTTGTATGTGGCGCTGGCGCCTTGTGTGATCGGTTATGGAGATATTGGTACCCGGCTAATTAAGAGCAGTGATACCAAACGATCAGGTAACCCTTACACGGCCTGGATTGAAATGTACGGCGGGGACGAGTATCAGCCAGTGTCGGAAGCTGCAGCGGCGCAGATAGACAGACTTGCTGAAACTCGGTTTACAGAAGCCCGGTTTGCAAGCCTTTCCAAAACCTTTAGAGAGGCAACAAAGCTCGAAGTTGGGTTTTGGCAAATGGGTTTGGATGCACTGAAGTCGTAACTATTCCTTTTCCCATAGAATAGGCGAAGGTTCTGTAAAGCAATTGTGGGTGACGATATCGCCTTCGTCATTCCAAATATGCAATAGAAACTCAGAAGGCTCTGACGTGGTGGCAAGCCTGCTGCTTTTTTCGAGATGTAGCACTATATTATGAGTTGTTGATGGGCAAATTTGTGCCTGAACACCATGAAAATTTGACAAAATTGACCGATGGAGATGTCCGCAAAAAATACGGATTACTTGATCGTGTTTTTCTAAAATCTCACCGAGCTTATGAGCGTCAGCTAAACCCATGTCATCCATAGCCTTAATTCCGGTTTTGAACGGCGGGTGATGCATGAAAATAACCGTTGGTTTTTCAGGATCTTCTTTTAAGGATTTCTCGAGCCACTCCAACCGTTGTTTACACAACACCCCACCAGGTTCACCGGGAATATTTGTGTCGAGCATGATCATTTTATGGCCGTTCATTTCCCAAGCATATTGAATAAATCCATTTTTAGGGATGTAGGAATGATCTGGAAAGGTTGACCGAAGGGTATCTCGACAATCGTGATTGCCCATGCCGAGGTAGACAGGGATCTCTGTTCTCTCAATGATGTCCTTTAAGATGGCATAAGACGGAGCATCACCGCAATTTACCAGATCACCTGTAATGACAATAGCATCCGGTTTCGGGCTGAAGTTAGCCGCTTTATCAAGGGCAACTTTAAATTTTTCGGCAGTTTGGTATAAATTATGGAACTCCGTCCCGTCAACATCAACATGAGGGTCACTGAGCTGGGCAATTATCATTGCGGATTTCCTTCATGAACGAGGGTGAGCATATCTCTTTTACGAACGAATTTACGTCTTGGGCTGTCTTCACTCGCATGTTTTTGTTCGGCTTCGTTAATTTTCTTCCAATCATTGAATGAGACCGTCTCAATCCCACGGGCAGCACAATAATCGTCTAATCCGCGTGCTCCTGTTTTCGTCGTGTCAGGGCCGTTGCAATGATCTTCGATAATGAGATCAACAACCGCTTGGCTATCTAAGCGGTTAGTGCCGATAGTGCCTGAGGGGCCGCGTTTGGCCCACCCGACAACATATAATCCGTCTTCCACGCGGCCATCCGTGTTTTTTACCACCCCGTTTTCAATGGGCAGATCAGCTATGGGTTTAAGTTCGTATCCGATGCACGTCACTAGTAAATCGCAGGGGTAGTCAATGAATTCGCCTGTTCCAACGGGTTTTCCATTTTCAATTTTATTCTTTTCAAACCGCATAGACTTAATGGCTTCATCACCGGAGATCGCAACGGGAGACAGCAAAAAGTCCAAAGATAACAATCGTTTTCCAGCAGAAATGTCGCTGGAGCCAAACTCACGCAGAAGTTTTAGGTTAGTGTTGACGATTTTGGTTTCTTTCGCATCATCAGATTGAAAACTTTCAGGAATAACTGAAGGGTTCGTGTAGGGGGTCGCAGTGCTTAATGCCTTGAATTCGCTAAGCTCTTTCGATGAAAAATGAGCATGTTCCGGGCCCCGGCGACCGATGACATGAACGGATTGAATTGGACTGTTGAATATTTTTTCGCCTGCATGTTCCACCAAGTCAGAATCCGCCATTTCCTCTCTCGTACTGAGGGCAACGCGGGCCACATCTAGGGCCACATTGCCATTCCCAATAACGATGACATTTTTAACGTTCAAGTGAGGGACTGCATCTCGAAATTCAGGGTGCCCATTATACCAATAGACGAATGTTTGCGCGCCAAAAACGCCCTCCTTATCTTCTCCGGCAATGTTAAGTTCTCTATCTTTGGGAGTGCCAACAGCTAGAACTACGACATCATATAAGTCTTTCAGTGAGGCAAGAGTGATGTCGCCGCCGAAACTGATGTTTCCGACAAAACGAACATTACCGTTTTCCATGATTTTGTCGTAGGCGCGAGATACATTTTTGGTGGTCTGGTGATCAGGGGCAACGCCAGTTCTGATCAGGCCGTAGGGCGTAGCCAATTTGTCGAGAATGTCGATTTCACATCCCGGGCAATTTTTATTTAGTGCACCAGCTGTATACATTCCAGCCGGTCCTGAACCAATAATCGCTACTTTTAAGCCTACTCCCATTGATACCGTCCTTGTTATTTTAGCCCCCCAAACCGGGCAGAGAATTCAGTCGACGCGTCGGGCAGTTTACCGCCCTTTGTTTCAAGCGTTTGCAATAAATGCGTTTCCGCATCTTGCCAGACTATTTGATAGATGTCGTGAAATAACTCTTTCGCAGTATTACCATTCCAGCTCTCTGGCAGAAGGTTACTGGGAAGCATCGGATCCCGTAATAGAGCCCGCCTATAATCATGAACAAGAAGAGTGCGAAGATTGAACGATTGTTCTGAAGTTAGATTAATACTATGGTTTAACTTGTTGATTATAGGGTTAAAATGAGTAATGAAATCGGTGTATCCATTTTCGATGGAAGACAAGTTCCAGCCTATTAGAACCAAGATATGTTCTTGCGTTTCATCTGTCAGGGAAAGGCCGTTGGCTTTCATAAATGCCACATGAGAGGATATATCTAGATCACTTACCAAACGCTCAACCGTCTGCCTTTCACAATTTGGGTGGGCGTAAATACCTGAGCCTAAATCACCAAAACCAAGCCATGCAAGTTCCAAAGATAGTTGCTTCTTTATGTCATCGTCCAGTTTCCGCCTTTCGGAAAATAGCAAAGTCCATTCGCCGTCCCACGCTTCATCCATATGGTTGTAAATGCGTTTGGTGGCTTCTTCAAACCGATGTTGGCCAGATGCCGTCAACGTATAAAAACTACGTCGCCCTTCTTGAAAGCTTGATAGGGTTTTTTCATTTTTAAGGCGAAAGACGGACGTGCGAACGGCGCGTTCATTCAAACCAAAGGGAGCGACTAAATCGATAAGACTTCCCAGCCACACAGTTCCGCCGTGAGGTGCGATTGAATCTCCCCAAACGGTGACAAGCAATGACCGTGCCTTTAGGGCAAGTTTTTTGGGTAGATCTTCAATGTTTTTGCTTAAAGATACACTTGCGTCGCTCATCCCAGACAGACATCCGATCTTCAATATGATACATGAACAATAATTTCCTGTATCATATTGAAAGAGTTTTCGGAAACTATCCAGTGAAAACAATACACTAGGAAAAATTTATTTTGATTATGAGATTAATTCTTTGGCCAAAGCGGAGTGTTCTGACAAAAGTTTGGCCATGTCTAAGTCTTCGACCACACCGTTCGTCACCCGCCATCTGCCGCCAACCATAACGTGATCAGCTTGATGAGCACCACAAAGAAGCAGGGCGGCTAAAGGATCCCCGGCGCCTGAAAAGCGAGGCTCGGTCAAAGAAAACAGCGCAAGGTCAGCTTTTTTTCCGACGGCGAGTTTACCAACATCATCGCGTCCAAGGCATTTTGCTGATCCTTCGGTGGCAATTCGAAATGCACTCTGATGGGTCATCTCGTCTGCATCATATCGAAGTCTTCCAAGTAGCATGGCTTGGCGGACTTCCTGTATCATGTTCGAGCCATCGTTTGAGGCCGATCCATCGACACCAAGGCCAACTGGTGATCCCGCAGCTTCGAGCTCTAACGTTCTGCAAATTCCTGATGACAACACCATGTTAGATGATGGGCAATGCGCAATGCCCGTTCCCGCGGCACCAAGGCGTTTAATTTCTGAATCATCGAAATGAATGCCATGTGCAAGCCAAACATCATTGCTAAGCCAGCCGACATGCTCCAGATAATCAAGGGGTCTAAGACCAAACATTTGTTCGCAAAAGGCTGTTTCATCATGAGTTTCAGCGAGATGAGTATGAAGACGAACGCCGTGTTGGCGGGCGAGAACCGCCGATGCTTTCATTAACTCAGTGCTGACGGAAAAAGGAGAACAAGGAGCAAGTGCAATTTGTATCATCGCATCAGGACCGTTCTCGTGGTAGGCCTTGATCAGGCGGGCACTATCATCAAGAATGATCTGCTCGTCTTGAACGGTGCTTTGCGGAGGCAAGCCACCTTGATCTTCACCGAGACTCATGGAGCCACGGGTCAAAGTTACGCGAATACCGAGTTCGCGGGCTTGTTCTACTTGTATATCAATGGCGTCACCGATACCCGCAGGGAATAGGTAATGATGATCTGCGGCTGTAGTACAACCAGAAAGTAGAAGCTCCACTAGAGCAAGTTTAGAGGCGCTTGCCATCATTTCTGGAGATAACTTAGCCCAAATAGGATAGAGTGCTTGAAGCCAAGGAAATAACGGTTTGTTCAAGGCAGGCGGGCAGGCACGTGTCAGCGTTTGATAAAAATGGTGGTGCGTATTAATCAGACCCGGCAAAAGCACATGTTGGCTAGCATCAAAAATTTCTAGATCGCTTGCAGCCCTTGAGGTCGGCCTCATACCTGCGGGTACAAGCTCAACAATATTCGTTCCCTCAACGACAATGCCGCCGTCTGAATTGTCTGCTAAAATCGCGAGTGGGTTTTTAAGCCAAGTAGCCATACCATATTACCTTTTCACAAATACACATATTGAAGTGTACTTTACGCCGATCGAGAATAAATGACGATACGAGATTTGCGTTTGTTTGAAATTTGTCTCGCGATATATCAATTATTATTATTGCTCTTCTGTGTATCTATCCGTAAATTGCGAAGACGTGATGATTTATATTGTCCTCTAGGCAACCAATAGAGTTAGCAAAACTATGCATAAACTTGATAATATTGAACTATTCAAAGATTTAAATTCTGAGGAACTGCAAGCCATTTCTATGAAATGTTCATGGAAAAATTACTCGACCGGTGAGCAGATACTCGAGAAATCGAGTACCAGCAGAGATGTATTCTTTGTTGTTGAGGGGAACGTAAATATTGTCAATTTTGGTGTGTCAGGCAGAGAAGTTGCCTACGCATCTGTTGAATCTGGGCAATATTTTGGAGAACTGTCAGCTATAGATGGCCGGCCGCGGTCAGCCAATGTCATTGCCAACAAAAAATGTATTCTGGCATCGTTGTCACCGGAAAGCTTTACAGAACTTTTGCAAAGCCACCCTGAAGTGTCACTTCAAGTGCTGCAGCGTCTGGCGAGAATTATTCGTGTTAATGACGATCGTATTCTTGATTTATCTACGTTGGGCGCAGTTCAACGCGTTTGTCAGGAATTACTGCGAATGGCAGAACCTGATCCGGTTACGCCGAATTCTTGGCTGATTTACCCAATGCCAACCCAAAGCACTATTGCCAGCCGTGTTTCGACCACACGTGAAACCGTTGCCCGTGTTTTAGGACAGCTCAGTAACGAAGATCTTGTCCTTAAAAAGGGAAAGAACCTGTACTTGAAAGACCGCGCCGGAATCGAAGAAATGATCAGTAATCTTGCTGCATCTTCTGGGAATGTTGCCCGCTGATAGTTATTGATGTAGCCAGTGGGTAATCCCGTTGGCAGCAGCGACGCCGGTGCTAAAACAGGCTTGTAGCAAATAGCCACCGGTCGGGGCATCCCAATCTATCATTT
>CAJXWA010000141.1 GCA_913062525.1 uncultured Alphaproteobacteria bacterium
ATCGCGGTGTATATTTTGATCAGTAGTAGTTTGATCGCCTATCAGGGATTGTACCGCGGTGTTAATGCTGTGGCGCAAGGCCTCGACCGTTCTTTGGAGGACGGGCGTACCGCTGTCAGTCATATCGTCGGGCGTGATCCGGCAAGCCTTGATGAGGCCGGTGCGGCACGCGCGGCTATTGAAAGTCTGGCTGAGAATTTTTCCGACGGTACTGTTACTCCGCTGTTTTGGTTCGCCATTTTCGGTTTGCCAGGACTGTTGTGCTACAAGGCGGTTAACACGCTGGATAGTATGATCGGACACCGAAATGAGACTTACGAATATTTCGGAAAATTTGCGGCTCGCCTTGATGATATTGTGAATTACATTCCCGCGCGCTTGGCCGGAATTGTCATTTGTGTAGCGTCTTTCAAAATATCGGCTGTTAAAGCGATGATCCGAGACGCAAAGGGTCATAAAAGCGTAAACGCCGGTTGGCAAGAAGCGGCCATGGCCGGAGCGCTTGACATTGCGCTGGCAGGTCCGCGTCAATACGCGGGCAAAATGACTGAAGATATTTGGATGAACAGTGGCGGACGCCAAGACGTAACCGCTGGCGATATCCGTAGCGCTCTGCGTTTGTATCTGAAAAGTGGGGCTGTATTGATGATCTGTTGCGCAAGTATTGCTGCAGCGCATCTGATTTAGCATCCTGCGACCTCCAGCAATTGATCAATACCTAAATGTGCTTCCAAATGATTAGCCAACTGATCTAGAGTGCGTTCAATTTGCAATTCAAAACGGTCTGTTTTTTGTTGATGTGTTCTGAAGCGGTTGATCAAATTCTCTCTGAATTGGTCATTTGCAAACAGGCCATGAAGGTAACTTCCCATGATCTGTCCGTCTTCAGAAATGACGCCATCTGGCCCTGAACTCAAATTTAGGAACGGGCGTTTTAGTGCTGGACCAGAACAAACACCAAGATGCATGTGATAACCAGTGACATGCGCATTGCTTAAAAACTCAGTTCCGCTTTCTTCTAGTAGTTTCTTATCACCGTTTAAATGCGTAGTGAAATCCAAAAGGCCAAGGCCTTGGGTCTCCACGAGCTCTCCTTCAACGCAATCAGGATCAAATAACTGGGTTCCAAGCATCTGGTATCCGCCGCAAATGCCCATAACACTGCCGCCTTGACGGATATGAGAAGCAATATCGATATCCCACCCCTGGTCCCGCAGGAATTGCATGTCTGCAAGGGTAGCTTTCGACCCAGGTAAGATGATCAAGTCCATGCCAGTTGGAAGGGGCGTTCCCGGTTTGACCATATGAACATTCACATCGGGTTCCGCAATTAGCGGATCAAAATCATCGTAATTTGAGATCCGCGAAATGATAGGGATCGCTATGTTAACGGCCGCATATTCCTTCAATCCGCTTTGGATGGAAAACGCATCCTCAGGCGGCAACTTATGAGCATCTCTAAAGAAGGGGATGACGCCGAAATTGTGCCATCCGGTTCTTTGGGTAAGGATAGATAGGCCTTCGTCAAAAAGCGTAGGATCACCGCGAAATTTGTTGATGATAAAGCCTTTGGTTCGGGTTTTTTCTGATTCCGACAACAAGGCATGAGTGCCAACGATCTGCGCGATAACACCGCCCCGGTCAATATCTCCAGCAAGCAATACAGGGATATCAGCGGCTTCAGCAAATCCCATGTTGGCAATATCGTTTTTGCGGAGGTTAACTTCAGCAGGACTTCCAGCCCCTTCCACAATGACAATATCAACATCAGCTTTTAGCCGCTCGAAGCTATCCAGAACTTGCGGTAAAAGTTTTGGTTTAAGCGCCTGATAGTCATGGGCGTTAGCGTTGCCCCAGATTTTGCCCTGAACCACAACTTGCGCCCCAATATCCGTTTGTGGCTTTAACAAAACCGGGTTCATGTCGTTTTGGAGCGGCGTTCGGGCGGCTCTGGCTTGCAGGGCTTGCGCGCGTCCAATTTCACCGCCTTCGATGGTGATTGCCGCATTGTTTGACATGTTTTGTGGCTTGAACGGCTTAACTTTTAATCCCCGATTAGACAGAGCACGGGCGATGCCTGCGACAAGTAGCGACTTGCCGACATCTGATCCCGTACCTTGTATCATCAGGGATTTTGTCATTAAAATTCAATTCCAACCTGCGCTTTAACTCCAGAGCGGAATGGATGTTTAATTTGGGTCATTTCGGTAACCAGATCAGCAATTTCGATCAGTTCTTCTTTAGCATTTCGGCCCGTTACAACCACATGCAGCATTTCAGGTTTGTTCTTTAGGAACTCAATGACTTCCGCCAAATCAATACTATCGTAGCGGAGAACAATATTAAGCTCGTCAAGAATAATCATGTCATAGGCAGGAGTCTCTCCGCGACAAGCATCGATCATTTCCTTGGATTTTGCCCATGCTTTTTCAGCGGCGCGAATATCTCGTTGCCGGTCTTGAGTTTCCCAAGTGAAGCCTTCACCCATGGTATGAATTTCGATCTGATCAGGAAATGCTTCGAGGACTTTACGCTCTCCCGTTTCCCATTTGCCTTTTACATATTGAACAACTCCAACTTTTAAGTCGTTGCCAATGGCGCGTGCGGCAA
Organism: uncultured Alphaproteobacteria bacterium; assembly: GCA_913062525.1. GTDB lineage: Bacteria > Pseudomonadota > Alphaproteobacteria > Sneathiellales > Sneathiellaceae > Sneathiella. The sequence goes on from CAJXWA010000141.1 coordinate 2,611, forward strand.
GACCGAAGGCAGCTGTCGATTTGCCTTTACCTTTGCCCGTGTGCACCATGAGAAGGCCCTTCTCAATGGTTTTCGTTGCGAGCATTTTATCCCGCGAAGCCTTTTTCTTTTTGGCTTTTTCGTTGGCCCGCGCCAACTCTTCCGGTGTCAGGGTGTTTTCGGTCATATCTATCCCTCCTCAATCAGGGTGGCTATATCACTTCGCAGACTGTTCCGCTTAGGTTGCCACAATCCACGTTCCAACGCTTCGTCAAATTTTTCTAACATTTCTGTCAACGCATCAGGGTTATTGTCTTTTAAGAAGCTCAACACTTCCGGATCGGTAATGTAGGCATCAAACAGAATGTCAAAATGATGATCTTTGACCGCTTTTGCCGTTGCTGCGAAGGCAAACAGATAATCAACGGTTGCCGCCATTTCAAAGGCACCTTTGTATCCATGCCGCATCACACCAGCGATCCATTTTGGGTTCGCCGCGCGGGCTCTGACAACCCGGCCGATTTCATCTTCCAGTGTTCTGATCTTTGGACTTTCAGGCCTGGAATGGTCGTTGTGATAGACGTGAGGTTGACTGCCTTTAAGGTGGCGAACTGCTGCGGTAACACCGCCCTCAAACTGGTAATAATCGTCACTGTCTAGAAGATCATGTTCCCGGTTGTCTTGATTGTGAATAACGGCATCAATGGATTTAAGGCGCGTTTCGAAAATTCCGTGAGCCGCTTGGCCCTCTTCTTTTGCGCCATAGGCATATCCGCCCCATGCCACATAGGCTCTGGCAAGATCCGCATCATCTGACCAACCTTTTTCGTCCATCAATGCTTGAAGGCCTGCGCCATACGCACCGGGTTTTGATCCAAAAAGACGGAAGCTGGCTTTGTTTTTCGCATCTTCTTCAGACAGGCCGCTAGCTTGCAGGGCAATGGTATCTTCTCGAACCTTTGCCGCCGCCGGATTTGTTTTTGCATCTTCATTAAGCTGGGAGACTGCCCGCACAGCGCTATCAAACAGAGCCATTTGCTGCGGAAAAGCATCGCGGAAAAATCCCGAGATACGAAGTGTGACATCGACACGGGGACGATCAAGCAAGTCTTTTGGTAAAATTTCAAAGCCGGTTACCCGGTTGGATGCTTTGTCCCACTTGGGACGAACTCCCATGAGGGCGAGGGCTTGTGCTATATCATCACCGCCCGTTCTCATGTTGGATGTACCCCATGCACTCAAGATCATGGATTTGGGCCAGCTGCCATTTTCTTGTCTGTAATAATTGATCAACCGTTCTGCAGATTTCCACCCCAGTAGCCATGCTGTAGGTGTGGGAATAGACCGGCTATCAACAGAATAAAAATTACGGCCCGTTGGCAACACATCGTTACGTCCGCGCGTTGGTGCACCGGACGGTCCGGGTTCGACAAATCTGCCGCCGAGCCCTGCAAGAAGCCCGTCTAACTCGCATTGACCAGAGCGTTCAACGGTAGGCCGAAGCTGTTCTTTCATGCGATTTAGGACTGCAAAGCTTTGCGTCCACCGATCATTGAGGGCCTGCGTGCCAGAAACCAATGCAAGGGCAAGTTCTTCAAGCCGCTCGACAGTGTCGCCGTTGCTGCGCCAATTGTCTGAATTTTCGAGAACTTCAGGCCGTAGGCCCAACCATTTACCTGCCATCTCGCAATCCAAAGGATCAAACTCGTCATCCAAATCAAGATCAGCGGCAAGCGCTCGGATTAGGGATGCATCGCCGCCGCTGCCATCGCCGCGCGGAATTCGCACTAAGGCAACCAGCAGATCATCCAATAACCGGCCTTCTGGTGATTTTCCAAAAATATGCAGACCATCGCGGATTTGAAGCTCTTTCAGTTCGCAAAGGTAATTATCAAGTTTTGATAATTGTTCGTCCTCTGCATCCTGCTGGCCAATTCCGCAATCAACATCTACACCTGAAATCTGTGTCATTTCCAGAATTTGCGTACGAAGCAGCTCTAGTCGCCGTGGATCAACACCGGCAGCTTCGTAATATTCGTCAACTAATCGCTCAAGGTCTGCAAGTGGGCCGTAACTTTCCGCGCGGGTCATTGGCGGCGTCAAATGGTCAATAATGACAGCAGATGATCGGCGTTTCGCCTGCGTTCCTTCACCGGGATCATTAACGATAAAGGGATAAAGGTGAGGGGTCGGGCCAAAGACAGCTTCCGGGTAGCATTCTTCTGAAAGGGCAAGGCTTTTACCCGGCAACCACTCCATGTTGCCATGTTTTCCCATATGGACAATGGCATTGATGTTTTGATGATGCCGCAGCCACGCATAAAATGCCATATACCCATGGGGGGGAACCAAATCGGGATCGTGATAACTTGCCGTGGGATCAATGTTATATCCCCGCGCAGGCTGAATACCCACAAGCACATTGCCATATTGTTGAAACGAGAGGTGGAACTCTCCGTCGATGACAAAGGGATCTTGTTCTGGATTTCCCCATCGAGCTGAAATTTCTTGGCGGATCTTGGAAGGCAAGGATGCGAAGAAGTCTGCATAGTCATCAACAGATAACCGGAATTCACTTATGCGGTGCGCGCCTTCTGACTGGCGATCATTGGTCGGACCTGCCAGAAGAGCATCAATCAGCTGATTACCCGTTTCAGGGATGTCCTTAACATCATATCCTGCATCTGCCATAGCCGTTAGAACTTCGATGGCCCCTGCAGGGGTATCTAATCCAACACCATTACCGATACGACCGTTTTTATTGGGATAGTTTGCCAAAATTAACGCGACTTTTCGGGCGGCGGGTTTGGTTGCGCGCAGAGTTGCCCATTTAGCCGCGAGATCCGCCACAAAGGTGATCCGGTCGGGCACGCTTTTATAAGCAATAATATTGGTTTGAGTTTTCTCGTTGAAACCAGCATCGGCCTTGAAAGAAACGGCTCGACTTAAAATACGGCCGTCAACTTCAGGTAATGCCACATTCATGGCGATATCACGCGCAGATAGACCGCTAATCCCGTCTTTCCAGCTTTGTTCATTCCCACCAGAGAAGATAACTTGCAGAATGGGGCAATCGGCTGCGTCGAACGGTGTTTTCTTGCGCGCACCGCTAGGGCTTGAAACGGCAAACCCTGTGGCATTCAGAATAACTGACGGGCCTGCCTCTAAATAGAGCTCTTCAATGATTTCAGAGGATACGGGGTCTTTCAGGCTGGAGACGAAAATGGGAAGTGGATTAATTCCCCGCATGGAAAGCGACTCGATTAAGTCATCCACCGGCCCCAAATTGTTGGCTTGAAATAAAGCGCGGTAGAACACGATGCTGGCAACAGGTGCGTCTGCAATCCAATTTGCACGGATGCTGTCAAGATCTGGATTAGCTGAGTTTGGCCAGTAAATACCGGCTTTCAGAAGGGGGCGCGGTTCCTGCCACTGATGATCTTCGTTCAATAGAGATTGGCAGTAATTCAAAAACTGTTCGTAGTTAAGGGCGCCGCCCTGAACTAGGTATTGCCAAAGACGGTGGCTTTCCTCGCGGGGAATAGTATTCAGGCCGGTTAGCTCTGCGTCGGGTTGATCATCACCCGGAAGATAGGCGAGCTTAATTCCCTTCTTGCGGCAACATTCGGTGATTTGTTCGACCCCATATGGCCAATAACTAACACCGCCCAGAAGACGAATGACGATTAATTTTGCGTGGCCGATCATCTCCTCAACATAGATGTCGACACTCAAATTATGAACAAGTTGCATCGTGTTCGCGAGGCGAAGCGTAGCCGAGGCGCCCGGCAAATTTTCAAACGCAGTTGCCAGACTGGAAAGTTCTGTATCGGCTGCGGATAAAAACAGGATATCCGCTGGCGATTGACCAAGGTCTACCGCCTCTGATCCATCAGAAATTCCACCCGGTATGGCTGCCAGCAAATGCATTGATTAGCCCCGAATTGCGGTGGTTATCGCTTGTTCGTCAAGGCCGTGCTCGCCAATAATGACAAGGCGGCTTAGCTGATCTTCGCCTGCAGCCCAATCGCGGTCGTAGTAATGCTGAATGCGATTGCCAACACCTTGTACAACGAGACGCATTTCTTTGTCTTTAACGGCAATAAATCCCTTAACCCGCAAAATACCGTGAGCCTCGATTACGGTTTCGAGTTTTGAGACAAGCTCTTCTGGGGATGCGGGGCTTGGAAGATCGATTACGAAGCTGTCAAAATCATCATGTTCGTGATCATCGCTGCTGTCGTGATGAGATTTTCGCAGATCCAGATCGTCTTCAGCCGCAGCGCCAATGCCAAGCAAGACATCTGCATTTAGTTTTCCGTGGCTGGTTTTAACCAGCTTCACTGAGGGACGGATCTGCGCGCGAATGTCTTCAATTGTTTTGGCAACTTCAGCATCATCCAGCAAATCGGATTTGTTGAGGACGATCAGATCTGCGCAATTGAGTTGGTCTTCAAATAATTCTTCCAACGGACTGTCGTGATCCAGATTTTCGTCTGCCTCGCGCTGGGCTTGCACGTCATCTGGGCTCGATGCAAATAGGCCATCGCGAAATGCGGGGCCATCAATGACAGTTATGACCCCATCCACGGTGACTTGCGTGCGCACTTCGGGCCAGCCAAAGGCACGAACTAAAGGTTTTGGGAGGGCAAGACCTGAAGTTTCCACAATGATGTGATCTGGGCGGTCTTCACGATCTAGTAGGTACTGGATCGTGGGTAAAAAATCGTCAGCAACCGTGCAGCAAATGCAACCGTTTGCCAGCTCCACAATATCGTCCTCGCTACAGTTTTCGTTGCCGCACCCTTTGAGGACGTCGCCATCGACACCAAGATCACCAAATTCGTTGATGATAAGGGCAAGGCGTTTGCCACCAGAGTTTTCGATTAAGTTCCGGATGAGGCTTGTTTTGCCCGCCCCAAGAAATCCAGTGATAACGGTAGCCGGAATTTTTTGACCATTTTTCATGTGTGATTAGCCTTATTGGGGTGGAACGTGTTCACGCGACTGCCGCAATTAAATTTTTGCAGAGTAGTCGTTGAATATCGGACGCTACCGGGTGCCGGTGCCTGTTTTACAGCTCTTGTCATCATGATCCTCCGTCATGCTTTGATACTTTTCATGATGGCAGGTCTCCTGGCTCGCGAATGACACTTTATCTACCTTCCCGTTTACACAGTGGCTTAAAAGATAAAGCTAATCGCTTACAGTTGCGGGGACAGCCGCGGAGTTAATCATTAAAGATCTCACCACGTTCCCTCTTAATCCGGGGGGTGCACCCCAGAACCATCGGAGCGGACGCTAGATATCTTCTGGGTGTCTGTCAATTCTTTAAGTGACAAATTCACGAGATTTGGGTATTTTCCGGGAATTATTCTGATTGTCTTTTAACGTAATACTTTGAGTAAGGATTTTTAGTATGCCCCCGTTTCATCTCGCGTTCCCGGTCTTGAATCTCGAAGATACTCGTACGTTCTACGTCGATATTTTGGGCTGTATTGTTGGCCGAGAAGCAGAAAAGTGGATTGATTTCAACTTTTTTGGGCATCAAATTTCGGCTCATGTAAAGCCAGAACAATGTGCGCTTGCGACAACAAATGACGTTGACGGTGATAATGTTCCTGTTCGGCATTTTGGCGCAGTTTTAGAGTGGAGTGCATGGGAAGTTTTGAGAGACAAAGTCAAGAATGCAGGCATTGAATTTCTAATCGAGCCGCGGACCCGTTTCGAAGGTGAAGCGGGAGAGCAGGGAATCTTTTTTCTTCATGACCCATCCGGTAACGCAATGGAATTTAAAACCTTTAAAAACATGGATCGCTTGTTTGATCGCGGTTAAATGAACGTTGAAAGGGCATGGCTTAGCCGTGCCCATTCATCTTCTGTGTTTGGAAGTCCGAATCTGAGGTTATTGGGCAGCTTCTGAAAAGGTCGGATTAATATGTGTTGCTCACATAAATGATGGAAAAGACGATCCGCTTTTTCTAGAGAAACATAGGTGAATAAATCTGTACTGCCTTGTACCGTAAGATCAAATTTTGAAAACACTGATTGTAACCTATTGGTTTTCTCAGCCAATGCCATCCGCGTTTTTAGCACCCAATCTTTATCATTGAAGGCCGTAATCCCTAGCTCTGCTGCGATGCCGCTGACTGCCCATGGCCCTAGATAATCTCTGAGTGTTACAATCAGCTTAGGGTCGCCCGTAGCAAATCCTAATCGCAGCCCAGCAAGCCCAAAAAATTTTCCAAAAGACTTCAAGATTATTGTATTTTCCGGCGACGTTTTTCCCGAGAAGGATTGATCGGGCGTCATGTCCATAAATGCCTCGTCGATGACCAGTAATCCATTCTTTTTGGCAAGTTTTTCTCGAATAATTTTCAATGCACTAAGGTCTGCGAAATCACAGGTTGGATTGTTTGGTGAGATGATAACAATGACATCCGCATTTTGTGGCCAGCTTTCAATTTTGGAAAATTCAACGACAGTATGACCGGCAGCTTTCCAGCAGTGGGCATGTTCTGCGTACGCGGGACTTTTAATCCCAACCGTTAAATTGGTATATAGCCGCGGCAATATTTGAAGAAGGGCCTGGGTTCCGGGTGCTGCTACAATTTTACTATTTGCAGGAAATCCATAGTATTTTTGGGCTGCTACGAGAAGCGTGTTCTCCTGTTCGGCGCCAGGTAGACGTTGCCAAATAGCATTTTTAAAAGAGGGAACGGGGTAGGGCTCGGGATTTATACCTGTGCTGAGATCAATCCATTTTTCACCATCGGACCCGTAGCGATTTTTTGCCCACGTCAGATCACCGCC
>CAJXWA010000142.1 GCA_913062525.1 uncultured Alphaproteobacteria bacterium
TGAAAAATTTCGCGATTATAGGTTTCGCCCGATGACATTATCTTGTTCCTCTAGAGACGCTCTTAAACACTTCAGCCATAGAGTTATAAGAATGCAGTTTGAATTCGCAAATGTATCCTGTAAATTGGATGAAAATATTTCGCTAACGTAGGGCAAGTTTCAGACATGGCAGTTAAAATTAGTGTGTCAGGATTGGAAAAATCCTTTGGGGATAATCACGCTCTACGTGGAGTGGATCTTTCTGTCAATGAAGGCGAGATATTAACTCTTATCGGGCCATCGGGCTCTGGCAAAAGCCTATTGCTTAAATGCATTCTAGGGCTAGTTTCGCCTGACGCAGGAACGATTACGGTTGATGGAGATAGCGCGACAAATCTCAAAGGTGACGCGCGAGATGCTTTTCTAGAAAGCTTTGGCATTTTGTTCCAACGGTCTGGCTTGTTCGATGGTCTGCCGGTATGGGAGAATATTGGCTTTCGCCTGCTTCAACAAAAAGGCGCAACACGCGCTGGTGTTAGAGATCAGGCTATAATGAAGCTGCGTGCCGTTGGATTGCCTGAGGATGTGGTTGATTTGTTTCCGTCTGAGTTGTCTGGTGGTATGCAAAAACGGGTTGGAATTGCGCGGGCGTTGGCGGGAGAGCCTTCAACGCTGTTCCTTGATGAGCCAACCGCGGGATTAGATCCCATTATGAGCAATGTGATTAATCAACTTATCATAAAGAACGTGCGCGAGCTTGGCAGTACTGCAATCGTGGTGACAAGCAACCTTGCGACAGCTGCGCAGATTTCGGATGAAATTGCGATGCTTCATGAAGGCCAGTGCGTTTGGTCAGGACGGGCCACGGCAGTTCAAAATAGCGATAATCCTTTTGTCCATCAATTTTGGAACAAACAAAAAGATGGTCCCATTCAAATGCCGATTGCTTCTTTATCAATTTAACAGCTCATCTCTCACGAGGCACAACAGCGAAGCGTCTTAAAAGCTCCTGTTGATTTTTGTTGAGGCCGGCATGACAGCTACACCATCCAAAAATGGCGTTGAGGCTCTATTAGAGGCTCGAGATGATATTATTTGGCCGCATGAACCTCGAACAACTTGCGTTTGGGAACGACCGGTTCTCATCGACAATAAAGCTAGTCGCATTTTTTACTCGGCAATGATCGAACAGGAAGAAACAGAAAGAGCGTTCATTCGGGATGAAGTGGAGATTGCGCTCTTATGTTTGTCCTCCAAAGTATATCGATCATGGCTACCTGAGTATGACTTTATTGCAAAAATGTTGAGTATTGATCAGCTCATAATATATGCCCCGAAATTAGTTCAATTAGCGCATTTAATGCCGGAAGATCTCAAGCAAAATCGGCGGAAGTTGGTTGCACGGTATCTGGAGGTTATGCTTTCTCTCGAAGGAGAATTTGTCGAGCGTCAAACTCGAAAATTTATTCGAAGTAGTGTCCTCTTATATGCATCAGGTGATATTATTGGGAGAGCGGATCATTTTATTGACTTGCTTAAACGATCCTATAACCAATCGGTGGAGGCAAATAAATATCGGATCGTTACTCAGATCAGGGCATTGCAGTTAATGACTAATGAAGAAACTGCAGCCCTATTCAAATCGGAAAACCAATATTTGAACGAGCTTAAGTTCCTTCAAATTCAATGCCACTACTACCGTATTCGTGCATCAGACCTTTTCAAGGTATCTGCATTGAAATTAGGGGATACTGGTTATTTTTAAGTTCCTTACATAGGGAGCGTTGTAAGGCCTGCCCGTTTCCGGAAATCACCGTCCCGAATAGATAACTCTTCACCGGCAAGGTCGGCTGCCTCCGACGTGCAAAGCCATGCGAGCGCTGTGGCAGGCTCACTTGCAGCAGCAAGGCTGCTTCTGGGGAGTTCACTAACCCGATTGATGCCTGAGGCGCGAATACTCACTTGCATATCAGTGTCCACAACACCGGGAGCAAATCCCATTACCTTGATGCCGCGAGGGCCGGCTTCAAGTGCAGTGGCTCGCGTTAGCATATAAACGCCAGCTTTACCGGCACAATAAGCACTCCAGCCTTCAAGGGGATTATGGGCAGCACCGGAGCTGATATTGATGATGGTCCCAGATCCTTTTGCATAGAAATGCGGGAGCACTGCACGAATACCGTGATAGACACCGACAAGATTAACATCGATATTTTTTGCCCACTCAACGGGATCTGTCTCTTCAATTTGGCCAATGGGATTGATGATGCCTGCATTGTTGATCAGTGTATCAACTGAGCCGTAGTGATTTATGGTTTCGCTTACTAGGCTCTCAACGGCGTTGAAGTCAGAGACATCACAACTGATGGCAAATGCGTCGCCGTCGGCATTTTTGATGGTTTCGGCCACGGATGCACAAGACTCAGCGTTCCTTGCAGCGAGAACCACTTTTGCACCATTTTTTGCAAGCTCAATTGCAGTTGCTGCCCCGATCCCTCTGCTCGCGCCGGTTAGGATAATCACTTGGTTTTTTAGTTTTGTCATAGGTGAATGCCTTGAAAGATGTTGAGAGAGAGCGCGTCAAAAATTTATCAGCGCTAGAAGGAAGAGTTTGGCTCAGACAGAAATTTCAACTCGGCCTCTGTGGAGGGGCGGTCAAGGTCGGCATTCCTGTGGGGAAAACGTCCAAATTTTTCGATAATTTCATGATGGCGTTCTGCGTATAAGATCTCTTCCTTAGTGCCAAACCCTTGAAACAGTTCCATCGATTTTTCTTGATCTTGTAGGTTTTCGCTATGCTCAAAAGGAAGTGCAGCAAAGGTTTTTTGAAAAGGCGCTAGGTCTGCAAAAAAGTCGCTGGATAGAACCAATCGGGCAATTTCTCTTGCTTTGCCATCTGTTGCAAAAGACTCTGCCGATCCTCGAAACATGTTCCGTGAGAATTGATCAAAAAGAAGGATAAGGGCCAAACAGCCTTTTTTGTTTTCCGTCCAGTGAAGAAGTTGCCCTTCTTTTGCCTTCACATATAAGAAAAGAAAATTTTGGCTAATCGCTTTATCAAATTCAGGGTCTTTCTTGAACCATTCCTCACGAGTATTCCCATAGGCAGGATGATCTTCAGGGTAAAACCAGAAGTCCAAAATTTTCTGAAAGTCGTCCATTCTTTATGCCCTTTTGAAAATGCTTTAAGGTCCTAGAAAGTATAATCTAATAGGATGGGATACGTCCAGCTTTTGGGCAAGGAAGCTTACCGGAAAAGAAGGTAGTGTTGATAATGAAATTTCTAGAAAATACGCTTAAGATTCTGACTGTTGGAGCGGTTTGTCTGTCGTTGTCTGCCTGTTTTGATCCTGAAAAAGAAGATCTTCTGAAGAAAGTAAAAGGGCTAACGCACCCTGAACAGATAATCACAGCCATTGGGCCTGCCAATAAGATCATTGATGATGGTGCCCATAAATATTGGCGATATTCTGCGTCTGGCGGGGATGTATGTTTTTCAGTGGTTGGATCCATGGCCTTGCGAATGGCCTGTTAATGTGAGTTGGATTATTCTGTTATGACTATACGAGTTGATTTTAAGAAACTGTTGATGCGAATGCTCGTCGGTGCAGGACTGCTTGCGATTGGAGCAATAGCCCTTGCGGACGCCAGTGAGAGAAACAGGCCTAGCGGGATTAAAGGGACTGATGATCGAACGCGGGTAGATATTGCTAAATATCCATGGCGCGCCATAGGCCGAATTAATCGATCTGGGAATTTTTGTACGGGTGTGTTAGTGGCTGAAGACGAAGTTTTAACGGCAGCGCATTGTTTCTGGAACAAACGGACAAACCGATGGTCTCAAGCCCAATTTTTCCACTTTGTCGTTGGATATGAAAAGGGAAAATACGCAGGTGCCGCGAAGGGTGTTTCTTACCGAACGGCCTTTAAGTCGTTACCTGATTTATCTAACATTAAGCTGGAGAGAGAAGACGATTGGGCCGTCTTGAAGCTTGATAAACCTCTGGGCCGGAAATTTGGCGTTGTAAAAATCGCATCTGGTAAAGGGCCTGAGTATCTTAATCAAAATCTCAAAAATGATGTTGTTTTTCAGGCAGGCTATAGCCGGGATTATTCCCACGTCCTAACAGTTCATAAGAATTGTCAGATTACTGACTTCACGAAATTGCGCGAGAATAGCCAGCCTGTGTTTCTACATTTATGTGACGCGACGCGCGGGGATTCTGGATCTCCGATTTTTGTGCTCTCTAACGGAGACTACAAACTAATTGGAATTCATTCCGCGACGGCTCAAAAAACATCCGGTGAGGTGGTCGGTATTGCAGTTCCCAGTAGACAGTTTCGATCTGCTGTTGGCGACCCTTAAAAATTAGAATATACTAAATCATGACTCGTTTGAGGCGGTTTTTGGCCAATTTGCATACAAATTTAGTAAAAAAAGCCATAAAAAGAGCATAAGTGCCTCATTTGGGGGATGTTTTTTGTCATCATGTCCCCTAGGTTTTCTTATATTGATAGTTTAAATAATTCTAAACTTCAAAAAACAGGTTATATTTGGGGTTATTTCTACGTTCAACCCTTTTTGAAGTGAGTGAGGGATCTGCAAATGGCAGGATCAAAGGGCAGTGGTGATAAACCACTTATAGACATAGAGAGTTTGACGGAAGGTTCAACACGGGATGTTGAAAACTTACTTCGAGCTGCTGAACAGTTGCCCTCGGTTGATGCGATCTCTTCAGATGAGAAAATAGAAAGTGTTGAGTTTATGGTTGACGACGAGAACGAGTTGGTCGATCTCGATGCATTGTTTGATGCATTGAACGTTGCGGCCAATGAAGGCGTTGATGCTATGGGCTACATCGAAGGGGATGAGGCAGGAGTTGTGTTGACTGTGACGAATGAGGCCCTTGCAAAAGCAGGTGTAAGTTCGAGCTTTGACGATCTTGGAACGACCTCTGATGAAGGTCTTACAGATCAAGTGATTTCTGACGAATCTTAATCCGCCTAAAGTTTAAATAAAAAGGGGCGCTTGAATATCAAGCGCCCCTTTTTTTATTTCGTTGAGTGTGCCAAGTTTTCTTCAAAACTCTGACCTGCTGGCGAAGATAGGAAATTATCAAACGCAGCTACAACATCAGGATCGTATTTATTGGGGTTTGTCCGGAAAACCTCCATAGCCTCTTCAACGCTGATCGCGCGTCTGTAGGTTCTAGGTGATACACGAGCTACCAAAATATCGGCCATGCCCAATATGCGAGCCGACATGGCAATCTCGTCTCCTGCCAGCTGATTTGGATATCCAGAGCCATCACTGCGTTCATACATTTGAGACACTGCGGTTATAACGGAAATATCGATTTCCATATCTTGAAGCATCGTTTCCGCTTTGCCCACATGGCCCTGCATGACTTCCATCTCTTTTTTAGTTAGACGGCTTTCTTTCGTCCGGATTTCTGTTGGGATGGAAATTTTACCGATTTGAGATAAATTGGCACCAGTCGAAATCGTTTGCTTTTCAGCAGCCGTCAACGAGAGAATATTTGCAACATTGTCCGTAAGCTCTCCCATCTGGTGCGAATGTCCCGCAAGATGGGGATCGTTTTCTTCCATCATTCGAACAAGAATTGAAATGGTTTTTCGTCCCAATTCTTCTTTTTGGCGTTGATGCATAATGTATTCAGTGATGTCACCGCCAACAGTAACAATCCCCATAAAAGCACCATCGTCATCGGTCAGGTGGGATTTTTCCACACGAACAATCTTCGTGGCACCGGAAATTTCGAACTCCAGAATGTCGTTTGTCGTCTCACCTGTCTCAGTGACGCTTGCATCCATTTCCAGAAGCTTGCGGGCTACTTTATCTCCGAACAAATCACGATCAGTTTTTCCGTGAATAGATTTTTCGGGGAAATCGACAAAACGCGCTAATGCGGGGTTTGCGTAAACGTATTTTCCTGCAGCATCTTTTAAGCTGATCAAATCGTCAATGGTATTGTTGATACTACCAAGAAGGCGGCGCTGCGCATTAATTTGCTGGGCGAGTTCCTTATATTGACCTGCCATTGCACGGGCATTCTGGCTGCGAAGGGTGAGCCAAATACCACTTAATACACTCAAGACGACAATGAAGAAGCTGCCGGCCAGCCCATATATTGCATATGCATAAGTTTGCAGCGGTAACAAAGCTGTACTTTGCGGAATTGTTTGCAAAATTGCCCAATTTGTTCCGGCAACCTGAGTTCCAACAGCATAAACAGGCTCAAGATTTCCCGCGATAGAGCGAAGCTCGAAATCAGTCATGTTGTCGGTTAATGTTTCATCAGCAGTTTCAGACAAAAAAGGCGCTTTTTTTGGGCTAACGAGATAGTATTTGTTGTCCTGCACTTGATACAAATTTGACGCTTCACCAACAACAGATAGCCGCGTTGGTTTCATGATGCTGGATAATTGTTTTGATGCCGGCAGGGTCATCACAAATATACCAACTGGGTTCTTCGCATCTGTGGTTGTATCTGGCTGCGCCGCAAAGATAGGGATTAGAAAATCGAAAATGAGGCCCTCATTGGCAACGCGGACTTCTGATATGCTAATGTTGGTTTGCGCATAATGATCCGTTGCCCGGCTTCGTTGAACTGGTGTTAAAGCAGGCGCACCGCTGGATGCCAAATAGGCACGACCATCTTTACCGATCATATAAGCGGCAATCAGATTGTTTTCTTTAACGAAACTGGTGACGGCATTCTGCATATAGGGAAGTTGTGTCGCGAGCGGTTTGGAAAGTGTTCCGTCACCTGATTTGGTAACTTCACTTGCAAACAGCTGAATGAGCGGACTGTTAGTGATTTGATTGGCCCGTTGCCCTGTTGCATTGATCCAGGTTTTAATGACATCGGCTTTACCTGCCACTGTGATTTCTTGCCTAGTATTTAACTCAAGCAGAAGGTCTTGTTGCCGCTCCGTGATCAAAAAATCTGATCCCCAATAGCAGGCTACGAGTAAAACGATCGAAAGAAGAGTGCCGACGAAAATCGGATTTTTCTTCGGTGTAGTTTCGCTATCTGAATTATCGCTCTTCATGAACGTATTCAGTTCTAAATGTGCCATTGCGTCTGTCATTTCTCATTCCCCAATTCGTCACCTGAACCTGAAAGGTGGCTGGGAATATGTGCCCAACGCGTTGTTTCATTTACAGAGTAAAAGGGGACGTAATATTTGACAAATTCTTCTTCCAGAACAGTGTCGTTCTGAGAATCAAGTACATAAGATTTCATATTTAGTTGAACACTCAACACAGTATGTGTGACGCCGCGCAAGACATCGTTTGTGACTACGATGCGCATATTGTTGGGTGTAACACCCAACTCTTTTAAACTGGCATACTTCATGATGGCAAAATCTTCAGAATCGCCGCCATTCGTAATGAATTCCAACGGAGCTGCCCAGTAATCATCTTTGTTGTAGGTCGCAACGTCGCTGACTTTTTGCCACTTATTAATGAAACTATTGATTTCACGTATTTTGAGACTGGTATCAGCGTGCTCTAACTCTTGGATCTTAGTGCGCCAAAGAGTCATTTGCTGTGAGTCACATTCTTGAATGTCGAGATCACATTTACGGGCTTTCGCAGCAAGAGGAGAAAATCCTTTTAAGGCTCTTGTCCATTGCGGCAACGCATTCAGATCCTTCGATGGGATTTCGAAGGTTCCAAATAATCCGGTTTGTGTTTGTGCCGCGGCACCGGTTCCGGTAACTGCGGTTACACCCAACATCGCGAGAGTGAAAAGAAATGATGGTTTGTTCATTACCGCTCCCTCAACGCATTGTTTTTGGTTTTCAAGATTGGTTTCAGAATGTAATCCAAAACAGATTTATGGCCTGTCAAAGTATCAACTGTAGCAATCATTCCGGGTTTGATTGGATAGATCTGATTCCCTCTTTTTAGAGAATTTTCTTTTGTGCGAACGATAATCTTATAAAAAGTCTCACCAGATTTCTCATCGACAATAGTGTCAGCACTAATGCGTTCAAGTTCAGCAGGCAAGCCGCCATAAATGGAAAAATCATAGGCTGATATTTTCACAGTTGCTTTCTGTCCAGGGCTCAAGAACGCGATGTCAGACGGGCGAATGCGAGCCTCAACCAACAAGTTATCTTCAATGGGAACGATTTCCACGATGTCCTGACCTGGACGAACAACGCCGCCAATGGTTTGGATTTTAAGTTCTTTCACTTCGCCTTTTAGCGGCGATCTGACGTCTGTTCTCGTAACTCTATCTTTCGCCGCCAAAATTGTTTGGCGAACCCCTTCATATTCATTCCGGGTTACACTCAGTTCTTGGGCTGCCAAGCTACGGAAATTCAGGATTTTTTCCTGAATACGTTGATTGGCTTCCTTCAGGGCGCCTTTTGCACGGGGGAGGGCAAGAGTGGATGCCGAGATCTGGCCTTTCAGCTCGTTGACTTCTCTTTTAAGTTGCAGGAGTTGCACTTTAGGGACAATTCCTTTTTCGGCCAATGGCTGCGTAATCGCCATCTCTTCGCCGACAAGTGCTACGCTGGAGCGCAGTTGAACTAGCCGGCCGTTGATTTCGGCAATTTCCTGACGTCGTTGTTGCGCTTGTTGACGCAGGATAGAAATTTGCGATTGCAACTCCGCTTGCCGTGCATTGAACAGATTTTGTTGTCTGATGGAAATTTTTGGGCCTTCAGCTAACAATTCCGGCGGAAACGTAATACCTTTGCCTGTAGACTCAGCCAGCAAGCGAGCAAGCTTACCTTGTAGGCCTAGATAGTTGGCTTCGATTTCACCGAAACGGGCCGCAAAATTGGTGTCGTCAATTCGCAACAGAATTTGTCCTTTTTCGACAACTTCGCCTTCTCGGACCATCAATTCCTTCAATATCCCGCCTTCGAGATTTTGAATAACCTGAACTTGTGATGAAGGTATAACTTTCCCTTCACCGCGAGTAACTTCATCCAAAATTGCATTATCTGCCCATAAGTAAGCGGCGATAAAAAAGGAGAAAATTCCGATTAATAAGAGCATAGAGCGCGGGTTGGGGCCGTTCATTTCGGCCGCTACAACATCTGACGCGTAATCTGCGTCGCTCCACTTTGTAGATTTAGACATATGAGTCCCTATTTCTTGAATTTGAAGAAGTGGCGCGTTTACGCAGATTTATTCTTTTTAGTGGCCCGTTGACCAACTTTGAGCACTTCGTCTCTCGGTCCATCAGCGACA
>CAJXWA010000143.1 GCA_913062525.1 uncultured Alphaproteobacteria bacterium
TGCCTGAGAGTTTCCGGGGCGGTTGCTCCTTCGGCGCCGGCAAAGCCGGTCTCTCCCATCAGAATTATATAGGATGCGTATTTCAACACGCGGATGCCACGCTAGGCATTCGGCTAGATCTAGTCAAGCGGTATTGGTAGCGTTTGTATGAAGCTGATTTCTTTAAACGGATTAGGTCTTCTTACCAGCCATTATGACGAGGCCAGTAAGCTGAAACATCTCCAGTTTCAGAGCTAATGATATGATAACCGGGGTATGCCGCCGCTGTTATACAAGCATGGTTTGGCAGTATTCGAAGTTGGCTTCCAATTGGAAAGTCATTTAGCGAGTAATTTGTTCCCGCTAACGAAATAAGCCCATGCTCCTGATTTGTGCTGCTGACAAACAAACCCTCCAACACTTTTGCATCTTCACGTTCACAAACTTGTCCGAAGTGGGTTTGTCCTTTTTCGTTCTTTAGCCCAGGATCTGCGGATAATGCAAGACTTCCAGCATCTATTAATAAGCGATTGTGAGCTGAATTATGGCTGATGACCGTTGATAGGACCGAGATTGCAATGTCATCTGTTTGGCAAACACCGAGGGCCTGCATAACCATATCTTGGAATACATATACGCCGGCGCGGATCTCGGTAATGCTATCGGTTGATCGGGTATACGTTGCCGTAGGCGTTGAGCCTGCGCTGACAACGGAGCATATGATGCCTTGTTTCCTAATTGCGGCCGCGGCTTGGATGATCGCCAGTCTTTCTTGCTCTGCGACGTCATAAATTTCATCGATGTTTTTGCAATAATAAGATCCACCTGAATGCGTCATCACACCAGATAGGCTTACACCCGAGGCCTCATCAAGACGCTTGGCGATTTCCAAGACAGCAGTATCCTCCGGTTTTAGGCCCGCTCGCTTGCCGTCGCAGTCGATTTCGATGAAGCAGGGAAACGTTGTCCCCATCTCTTGGCCCGCTTCTGAAATTTGCTTGGCGGCAACCAGAGTATCCAGAAGTAATGTCATATTTGCGCCCGCCTCTTGAAGGGCTTTAACCCGCTTTAATTTGTTGGGAGCGATTGAGACAGCGTATAAAATATCTCGGTATCCGCCTTTTAGGAAATACTCGGCCTCAGCCAATGTTGAAACCGTAATTTTACTGCCCTCCGTTGGCGGCAAAATTCTATTTGCGATGTCCAATGACTTGCAGGTTTTAAGATGGGGCCGGAATTCAACTCCCGCCGTGCTTAGTCTCATGCGCATTTTTTTGATATTGGCATCAAGCCGGTGTTCATCAAGAATTAAGGCTGGCGTCTCTATGGTGTCCAACATATCAAGTGAATTCCTATTTCATCAAGTCTGGCAAAAGTTGCATTTATCATAGAGGAATGATTGTATCATTGCTCGTAGATCTTTGTGACTGAAGTCATTTTGGAGGCAGTTGTGGCGCGTATATTATTTGGCTCTGAGTTTGGAGCTAATTTGGGGCATATATATCCCATGTTGAGAATTGCAGACGTGCTGGCGGAGCGCGGACATGAAATTGTGTTCGCTGTCCGTAATGTTCCGCAAACACAACAGGCATTAAAAGGCCGTGCGTTCAAAGTTGTCCAAGCACCCTATTGGCAGAACTCTACTAACCCGAAACTTAAAGGGGTCGCAACGCCGTGTTACGCCGATGTGATGGCGCGGCAAGGGTTCGGCCATGTTGAAACATTGCGAGGGATGTTTGCCGCTTGGTCCAATTTGATAAAGTTGCTTAAACCGGATGTGGTGCTCGCGGATCATAGCCCAGGGATGAGTTTAGCCGCGCGTGGCCTTGTCCCAATGATCAATTTTGGCAATGGTTTTACCTTGCCGCCTTCTCATATTAAGACCTACCCGAATGTCATTTCACAAGGGAAGAGGTTACTCTCTCAGGGCAAAATGCTTGAGATTTTCAATGATGCCCTAGCTGCAGATGGCAGAGGCCCACTCGCCTATCTACCGCAAATATTTGAAACGGAAGGGCAGTATGTTTGTACGGTGCCGCAGTTAGATCCGTATAAAAACTACCGAAATTTCAATTTAGTGGGGCCATTAGAGAAAAGCTTGGATTTCGCACCGCTACCAGATGCGCCGCATGTATTCTTGTATATGGCGCATGAGGCGGGCGATAATAATGTTGCGCTGGAGGCTATAAAACGACTGGGTGTAACAGCAACAGTGTATTTGCGCGGTGCTTCGACAATAACCCTATCGGCCTACACCTCCGACAAAATCGAAATGTTAAGTGAGCCCGCTGATTTTTCAGTTGCTATCCCGAAATCATCTGTTGTCATTCATTCAGGGGGCGGCGGCACATCGACATCGTGTTTAATGACGGGACGGGTACAGATAATGTTTCCCACTCATTCTGAGACAATGCTTAACAGTAAACTCATGGTGCAGGCGGGAACTGCAAAAGCTGTTCGTGGGAGTATTACTGTGGATCAGTTTGCCGGAACGCTGCAGCATTTGATGGAGAGTTCAAAAATGAAAGACACTGCGCTGGAGATAGCTGCGCAGTTATCTGACGGTGACTGGCATTCTGCGCTTACAAAAATTACGACCCATGTTGAAAAACTTGTTCATTAAGAGACGGGTTTTGTAGATAAATACAGATATATGCGGCGGCGGATTGCCGCCGATATCTATTTTTTTTATTTTGTGCCGTATTTTAGAACCCACAATGGAAGTAAGGCGGCAACTTCGCGGCTACTGCCGTCGAGTTCTACAGCCATTTGATTGCCATTCAGGTCAATCCGGACAATGCGGCCACCAAATTTACAAATCTCAGCACTTTTGTTGGGGCCAAATGTGCCGTAAATGGGCATGTCGAGGGCCGCGTTTTGTATGATCCCGCACAGCAGTAAGCCATTTAGAGACCAGTTCTCAGTTAGAAAATAATTACCTTCAATTTCAACCTGCAACACCGGGTTTGATATCCGAAACGAGTCTCTTTGTTCAAAACGGTTCGGGATCGAGCGGTTAAGTTGTGGGGTATGAAGCACGGCAACCTCCAAGTCTAAAGTTAATACATGGAAGCTACTATGCACTCTTCATGCCATATATAATGAAGGGCGGATTTTCTTCAGTTAATGGGCTTTCGAAGATCCTTCCACGCGATGACGCGATTGGTGGCATCTTGCCGTTGTTCTTCATTTAATCGTGTTTCCAACTGCTCTTTAAATCGAAGCATACGTTTGTGTGTCGTGCCGTTTTCTGCGTCTTCCAGTGCGAGAAGCAACCATTTCATTGCCTCGACTTCATCATGAACAGTTTTTTTCCCGCCAGCCAATAGTTTCGCGACAGCCAGTTGGCTCGCAGATTCGCCCGCTTCCGCTTTTGGTAGCCATTGCAGAAGGTTCTTCTCGTTTTCTTTTCTAATTTTCTTGCGAACAGCATTTAGCATCCCTGCGGCCGTAGGATAATTTTGCCGAGCGGCAAGTTCATACCACTTTGCAGCGGCAAAAAGATCCCGCGGCATGCCCTGCCCATTTTCAAAAAGATAGCCTAAGTTAAATTGCGCTTCTGCGTTTCCCATACTGGCTTGTCGTTGCCACTCATCGTGCGCCAGAGAATAGTTCCCTTGCATATACGCGGACCTTGCGGCCTCTAGCGAGGCCTGTGCCGGCATGCAAAATGATAAAATGAATAAACAGATAGAACCCAAAAAAGTTGTGTTTCGATTTGTCATTGGATAACAACCCCCGATGATTATCCCCAAAATGAGTGTACCCATAAATTTGAAAAATAACCAGATCCGTGATTCTGGGAGTTTTCAGCCAATATTTGATGGATATCAAGACTGTTAGTACACTGATTCAGGGGCGCTGACGGTATTGATGTTAAATGTGTCTAGAGCATGCGATAATTTTTGTATTTCTTTTGTTCGTTATAACTATTTGTAATTGCAGGAATTTTCGAATTATGGATATAAATTTTTTAGAAAATTGATGAAATGTCAAAAATGACAATTTGTCAGTAAAGGAAATTGCTGCTAATAATTGGGCAAGTCGAGGAACTAGACAAAAAGATCTGGGCTCGGCTTAAAAATTCCATTTTCTTCCTTGGGGGAGGAATGTCGGTACTAGCCAGATTATATCGCAAGGTAGGGTCTGAAATCGGACCCACAATGTCCTTATGAGCCGTACAGTTCATATTTGCTGACAATGTGGAGGGCTTAAAATGCCAAGGCCAAGGCAGAAATTAATAATAAGGCCTAATCTTCTGGAAACCCTTGTCCGCTGGACAAGGGTTTTTCTTTATCCAACGCAGTTTAATCGGCGTATCGGCGGACAATTTGTTTGCCGAGCGAGTTCATGTGAACTTGGTCCGGGCCATCCGCAAAGCGAACTGTTCTTGCGTAGGCGAATGCTTCAGCCAGGAACGTATCTTGACTTAATCCCATGGCGCCATGAGCTTGCATTGATCGATCAATAACTGTTTGAGCCATGGACGGGGCAACAATTTTAATCATGGCAATAAGATCTTTGGCGTTTTTATATGTGCCTTGATCCATCTTTTCAGCGGCCTTCATTGTTAGCAGTCTTGCCTGTTCAATTTCACAAATAGACTTGGCAATATCTTCGCGAATTGAGCCTTGCTCACTGATTTTCTTACCAAATGCCACACGGCTATCTACCCGCGCGCACATAAGTTCAAGGGCTCGTTGCGCGCAGCCGATTAGTCTCATGCAATGGTGAATTCGTCCAGGGCCAAGCCGGCCTTGGGCAATTGCAAAGCCGCTGCCTTCTTCACCGATCAAATTTGCCGCTGGAACACGGACATTGTCGAAGATAATTTCGGCATGGCCATGAGGGGCATCATCTGACCCAAACACTTTCATGGCCCGGATGATTTTTACGCCTGGGGTGTTCTTGGGAATAAGTATTTGTGATTGCTGTTCATGTCTTGGGGCGTCTGGATTAGTTTTGCCCATGAGAATGAAAATTTCGCAGCGTGGATCTGGTGCGCCGCTAATCCACCACTTCGTCCCATTAATAACATACTCGTCGCCGTCTCTTGTAATTGACGTTTGTACGTTAGTGGCATCTGAAGACGCTACGGCAGGTTCAGTCATCGCAAATGAAGATCTAATTTTACCTTCTAATAGGGGAACCAACCATCTTTGCTTTTGCTCTTCTGTGCAATAGCGGGCAAAAACCTCCATGTTTCCTGTATCAGGTGCGCTGCAGTTAAAGACTTCGGGGCCGATCAAGGAACGACCCATGATTTCAGCCAACGGAGCATATTCAAGGTTGGTGAGGCCAGAACCATATTCACTGAAGTCGGCAAGAAATAAATTCCAAAGGCCTTCAGCTTTTGCTTTTGCCTTAAGCTCTTCCATGATGGGCGGTATGCTCCACCGATCACCGGAATTTTCAACGTGATCATGATAGGCCTGCTCAGCAGGATAAACATGCTCGTTCATAAAAGCTTCTACGCGTTGCTTTAGCTCTTCGGCTTTAGCGGATGAGGTCATGGTGATCTCCAATTTAAGGGGTTTAATCTGAGGCGTAATATAAACGCACATATACAATCAACAAAATTTATAATAAGAATATATTAAAATAGATATTGTGAATGGTTATGATGTGCTTAGAAATTTTGATCTGAACTTATTCGTCGTGTTTGAAGTGATCTATGACACCGGTAATCTGACCCAAGCGGCGGGAGCGTTAAATAAGACCCAGCCAGCCATCAGTAATGCTTTGGCGAGATTACGACAATCCGTCGGTGATCCTCTGTTTGTAAACTCGGGTAAGAGAATGAACCCGACGGCGCGGGCGGATGAACTCATTGGACCGGTACGCAAAGCGCTTCAATTGTTTCAAAACAATTTGCTTCAAGATCAAGAGTTTAATCCAAAAGAAATCAGAAAAACCATCCGCTTAAGTGTCGGCGATATTGGAGAGACTATTTTCCTTCCGCGCTTGATTGGCTTGCTTCGGGAGAAGGCGCCCAACATAAGCCTTCAGATTTTCCAATTGAACCGCCGAGCCATTCCAAGGAAATTGGCAACCAGCGAAATCGATTTTGCGGTTGATATTCCTATTCCTGTTGATGATGGTTTAAGGCAAATGCCGCTGCTATCAGACGTGCAAGTTGTTGCTGTGTCGAAAACGCATCCGCTTGCGGGAAAAACAAGCTTGAGTTTGACCGAGTATCTGGAAGGAGACCATATTCATGTCTCTTACCGGCGAACTGGCGGCGGTGTCGCCGACGTGGGCCTAAGCCAAATGGGGATGTCTCGTAATATTGTCGTACGATTGCAGCATCATCAGGCTGGATTTGCTCTGCTTAAGCAGACAGACATGCTTTTATCGGCGCCGTCTAATCTGGCAAAGCTCCACGATTGTAAGGTTTTTGATTTGCCGTTCAGTGCTCCTAATCTAGATATGAACCTTTATTGGCATAAATCGGCCGACAAAACGGCACTTAACACGTGGTTCAGGTCGGGACTTTCCAAATTAATCCAGGAGTTGAGCGGTGAAGACAGGGCGGGGTAGTCGCGTTATCTCTTGTGTCACGCCTCCAATTATGTTTATTGCCGATTATGGAAAATGAAGAATTCACAACCGAACCCACATTGTTTTTAATTCCAACGCCCATCGGGAACTTGGAAGATATTTCATATAGAACGGTTCGTGTTCTGCAAAGTGTAGATGCGCTCGCCTGTGAAGATACGAGGCATACTCGTAAAATATTTGAACGTCATCAACTGGACAGTCCACCCGTTATTTTCTCGTGCCATGCGCATAACGAAGATCGAGCCGTTGGTCGTATTCTGTCATTACTCAGAGATGGGAAAAATGTTGGCCTAACTTCTGATGCTGGAGCACCTGGAATTAGTGATCCTGGGCAGCGAGCAGCAACGGCTGCAATTGAAAATGGTTATAGAGTAGAAGCTCTGCCGGGACCGAGTGCTGTCATTACGGCGCTGATGGTTTCGGGTTTGCCTATACCAGCCTTTAGTTTTCTGGGGTTCTTGCCAAGAAGGCCAGGACGGCAGCGCAAAGTGTTTAACGCTTATGCGGAAACTCCGGGTGCAATTGCTTTCTTTGAATCGCCCTTTCGAGTGGCCAAAATTCTTAAAATCGCGCTGGAGTGCTTGGGAGATAGACAAGCGGCTGTGTGCGTTGAATTGACTAAGAAATTTGAAAGAGTACACCGCGGCACAATTCAAGAACTGATCGATCAGTTCGATGGTGTGAAAATTAAGGGGGAAGTGACAATTGTAATTTCCCCAAATATTGATGAAGCGCCCATTGAAGAAGACGGCCCGATCTACATATAAGTCATAATTTGAGAATATGAGTGATTGGTGTTATCTTCAAAGCAGGTTTTTTGTAAAACTTCTTCAAGTCGGAGGAAAGCATGAACGTAGCAGGTATTCTTAAGGATAAAGGTGTCGACATAATAACGGCATCAGCTGATGACGACATTACTTCTATTGCAGGAGTGTTATCGGGCAAAAAAATTGGTGCTATTCTGATTGTAGACGCATCGAACGCTGTTTTAGGCGTTATCTCCGAGCGTGACATCGTAAATGGTTTAGCCAACCATGGCATTGCTTGTATGAGCAGTAAAGCCGAAGAACTCATGACTAAGAATGTGATTTCCTGTAGTCGATCAGATACGATCAATCAGGTCATGGCTTTGATGACAACAAAACGTATTCGACATCTCCCTGTTATGGATGATGCAAAGCTCGTCGGATTTATATCAATTGGCGATGTTGTGAAGTTCAGAATGGATGAGATAGAGCGTGAAGCCGCTGCAATGCGCGATTATATTGCAACGGGCTAAGGTTCTAGGTTCATCAACCAAAATCACCCACTTAAGATAAGACGTTTAACGCATGGTGGAGGAAGGGAAGCGCTCTCTCAACGGCATTTTCACCTTCCTTGATCATCTCGTCGGCTTTATCAAACTCGAGAAGGCCGCGGTGAGCCAATCTCGGTGCAATGGTTACATCGGGTGGGTCCCCTGCTAATCGAGATCGACTTAATCGATCTTGCACGATGTTAAGAGACGACATCATCACCCCAAATATGCTGGGTTCAGTCCCTGATTTGTCAAAAAAGCGATGCTTTAGCAGGTTGACTGGGGATGACTTTGTAAATAGACCGCCGCCATTAACGTCCGGTGCGGTGGTTCTGTCGAGATTCTCTTCGCCAACGTCAGTCATGCCAAACACATCAGCATTTAAATTGACGGCGATGACAAGCCGTGCACCAAGGGCGCGGCAGACCGAAACCGGGACCGGATTGGTGAGGGCACCGTCGATAAGCCACCGATCGTCTATATTCTGCGGCGAAAAAAGACCCGGTAGAGCGTAAGATGCGTTTATGGCACTGGTGAGGGGGCCTTTTCTGAGCCAGATTTCGTGACCAGTTCCAAGCTCTGTCGTTATTGCCGCAAACGGCACGGGCAGCGATTCAATGGAAATGCCGCCAACGGACTCGTCGATTAGCTTGAAAAGCTTCTTACCTGAGATTAAGCCGCCACCTCGTAGTCGCAAATCAAGGAAGCGAAACATACTTCCTTTGCCAAGCTCACGGGACCAGTCTTCCAATCGGTTAAGTTCGCCGGCCAAATATAAGCCCCCAACAAGCGCGCCGATAGAAGTGCCGCACACAACGTCGGGCTTGATTCCTTCTTTTTCGAGCCTTCTGAGAACTCCTATGTGTGCCCATCCCCGTGCGACACCACTTCCGAGTGCTAATCCGATTTTTGGCGCTGGCATTTTTTTTACCTCTTTCTCAAGGTTTCTGCAGGTCTCACTAGCTTATTCAAGCTTAGTTAAAGAAAAAAGAACTTTCTTTCTTTTTAGCGCTTGACTCTTAGGCCCATTTTTCACATTTTGCGGCTCCACTTCGGTGGGGCAGAAATTGAAGTAGCCTTGATTAGTAGTTATTATTTGAGTGCTTCGGATGATTGAAAAGTTACTTTTAACTTTCCTCATTTTTTTTAAAGTTTCTGTTGACGGCGTTGCCTTACTGGTTATATAAGTGCGGCAACGACGCGGTCGAACAAGTTTGATGAAATGTCAAACAGTCCGGCAGCGTTTTTTTTGTCCGGTTTCACCGGCGGTTGCTATATTTACATTGTTGATATGATAGAAGAGATGCGCGGGCGGCGGTTGATCTGGAAGATTTTCAGATTTGT
>CAJXWA010000144.1 GCA_913062525.1 uncultured Alphaproteobacteria bacterium
TTACAACATTTGGTTCGTCATTATCGTCTATGTTTATCAAGCGCCCATATTGATAATCTTATGAAGCACTCAACACAATCGGAACTACCCATGCTGCCGATCTAGATCTGGGCGTACTTCTGAGCAGGCCTCTACATCTCTTTCCAGTTAGTCTGCATTCAGTTCACCGCAGACCTTCATCGACCAGTGTGCATATTCCAGAAAGCGCAAGTGATTTCAGACCGCCAAGAACTTCTCAAGTTGACCCTTTATAGACATTAATCTTACTCATTGAAAGTGGCTTGGATAGCGAATGCCAACTCGGATAGGTTATAGGGCTTGTCGAGTATCTTAGCATTCAGGTCGACTAGGTATTTTTCACCGGCGCCGTGTAATTTTGACCTTTTCCTTGTGAAACCACTGGTCAACAACACCTTGAGTTCGGGATATGTTTGATGAGCCGTCTCAGCCAGTTGGTAGCCATCCTTCTCTCCCGGCATAACAACATCGCTGAACAACAGGTCTATGTCATGGCCGTCACTTAGAATCTCCATGGCTTTATCGCCATTTTCCGCAGTCCGTGTTTGATATCCCAGACTTTCCAGATAAAAAACTGCTATTTCCCGTAAGTCTTCTTCATCATCGACAATCAGGATCGTGCCTGCGCCGGTCGGCAGACTATCAACTTCAGTCATTTTCGCGACTTGACTGCTTATCAACTTTTTCTCGGCTCGCGGTAGATAAAGGTGGATTGTTGTGCCTTTGTCCGGTTCCGAGTAGATCTCAATATGCCCCCCGGATCGCTGGACAAATCCATAGACCATACTGAGGCCAAGCCCGGTGCCTTTGCCCTGCTCCTTGGTGGTGAAGAATGGCTCCAGTACAAGTTCTTTGACCTCTGCCGTCATACCGTGGCCCGTATCACTCACCGATAACATGACAAAATCACCGGCTTTGCTGCCGGAAGTGCGCGCAGCATACTTTTCATCGAGCACTTTATTCCGCGATTCAATCACCAGATTACCGCCATCGGGCATGGCGTCACGCGCATTCAGAGCAAGATTGACAATAACATCCTGAAGGTCTCCGGTGTCTATATCGACCTGCCAGGCATCTTCGTCGAGGTGCAACTCAACACTGATAGACACAGTCAGGGATTTGACAATCAGATTCTCCATTTCCTGGATAAAGCCGTTGATCGAAATACGCTGTATGTTGCCGATTTCTTTCCGCGAAAAATCAAGAAGCTTACGGGTCAAGGCGGCTCCACGTGCGATCCCTTTAAGCCCTGAATCAATTCGCGGCTTGGCTTTGTCATTGTCATTCAGCATCCCTTGGAGAATTTCAAAGTTTCCCTGAACAATACCAAGAATATTATTAAAATCATGAGCAATACCGCCGGTCAATTGGCCAACAGCATCCATTTTTTGAGATCGGCTAACCTGTTCTTCAAGTTTGATCCGCTCTTTCTCGCTACGCTTTTTCTCTGTAATGTCCATATGCGTGCCCGTCATACGCAAAGGACGGTCTCGAGAGTCCCGTTCGACTACTCTGCCCCTGGCGAGTATCCAAACCCAATGCCCGTCACTATGTTGCAAGCGAAACTCGGCCTCATAGTGAGGAGTTTCACCTTTTAGGTGAACATCAAGGATGTTTTGAACAGCGAGTGTGTCGCTTGGGTGCATTACGGCGCGCCAACTGTCAACATGCGGTGCCAATTCATTTGTTTTTCGGCCGATCATCGCGCACCAGCGCGCATCAAACACCACCGCACCACTGACCAAATTCCAGTCCCACAGGCCGAGATCGGCACCGAATAAAGCCATTGCCTGACGCTGCTCACTTAATTGCATATCAGAGATAGAAGCTGTCAATTGGGACCGTGTGGCATTAATAGAATTTACAACACTGTCCAGCTCGTCCTCCTCTCCCTCTTTGGAGGTTGGTCGATCTAGGACTAAAGGTGGAGAGTTGCTATCAAGAGATATCCAGTCCGTATAGTCGGCGAGTGCATAGAGATGGCGGGTGACGAGCCGCTGCATCATGATAAAAAGGAACCCTGTCACGATGAAGATCAGAACGCCAACACTTAACAGGATGGTAATGCCCTTTTGGATAAGACGTCCGTAGACCGCATCCAGGCTGGCCACAACCCGCAGCTCACCAACCTGCACAGACTGATCCAGGTGCTGGTAATCAAGCGGTATTACGACTGAAACGAAGCTTTCTGAAGCCTGCTTTCCCACCAGAAAGATCTCTTTTCCATTTCTGCTGATCGACAAATACTCAATATCCGGCATCCTGAGCAGACCATCTAGTTGAATATTGGTTAATTTATCATCGAATGACCAGACGCTGGCAGCAATACCGGCGACAAGGCTGTTCCGAATTTGCTCAATCCTGGAGTGGATGGCGGCAACATCGTTTTTATAATCCAGGTACAATTGCCCGGCAGTTGTCAGCAAGGTAACCAGAATGCTGAACAGGACCGTCACCAGGATGAGCTGGCGAGCAATACTTTTCCTAACCTGTTTGGTGGTTTTGTTTTTGGCCATTTTCATCTCAAAAAGAATGCCTAAACTCGTGTTGTGTCGGTTGTATGACGCTGATTTATTATAGGTGCAAAAATTGGCGCGCATATAGATTTTATTTCATCGTCGAAAGTATATCGATTAAAAATTTTCTACTTTTGCGCCTTTCGTAATGTAGTGTATGTTCTATGTAGACATTAGCAGGTCGATCCATTTGTTCTTTCGTAATGGAAATTGCAGCCGAATTTAGAGGTCGTTGTCATGATAGTCAGAGCAGCTCTGATCGCCGCGTTTCTCACCGTAACACCAATCTTAGAACCAAAAGCCTCTCAGAGCGACACTGTAGCTGCCCTACAGAAAAATAGAATCTGTTTCTTGAACGGACGCGATAGGACTT
Organism: uncultured Alphaproteobacteria bacterium; assembly: GCA_913062525.1. Lineage (GTDB taxonomy): Bacteria > Pseudomonadota > Alphaproteobacteria > Sneathiellales > Sneathiellaceae > Sneathiella. The sequence goes on from CAJXWA010000144.1 coordinate 2,908, forward strand.
ACTTGTTCTGGCGCGACTTTGAAGATTTTATCCAGTTGGCCGCCAGAAATCTGGGGATCGAACTATCTGTATATCGAGCAAACTCAAATCCATTTAGGCAACTGGAGATTCTCAATGAATTGGCTCAGAATGACGCTTGCCAGGCTATTATTACCCGCACCTTAAAAAGAAATGGCATTGAACTTTTAGAAATTGCTGAACGTGCAAAAAAACCGATTTTTCTTGTAAATTCCAGCCTGACTATTGAACAGCAAAAGGAGATGGATGATACAGGACGCAAATTTATCTATTGGGTCGGCGAAATGCTGCCGGACGATGAATTAGCCGGATACCAACAGGCCAAGGCACTCACCCTAGCTGCACGAAAAAATAAACTGGATGATGAGGGGATGGTTCACATGGTGGCTTTGGCTGGTCCTCATGCGAACAATGCAAGCCTGGCTCGCGTTTCAGGCCTCAGGAGATATGCGACTGAAGACAAGAAAGTCAATATTGCGCAGATCGTCAATAGTGAGGACGTTTCACAGCAAATTGCAGCGCATAGGACTTCTGCAATTCTAGAGCGTTACCCCCAAACGAATATCGTGTGGACCCATAATGACCAGATTGCTCTCGGAGTATCAAACGCCACGAGAAATAGTAAAAGAAAAATCCTTATCGGCGGAATGGACTGGTCCCATGAAGCGATTGAGGAGATCAAAAAAGGTAATATTGAGTTATCGCTAGGGGGGCATGTTATGCATGGAGCATGGGCACTTATCCTCGTCTATGACTATCTCAATGGAATCCAACCTACGGTTAAGAGCGTTCGAATCCCGTTGGAAATTCTGACTAGTGACAACTACCAGGCTTTTAAAACGATCAAGGCCGCAAACAATTTTGATTTCTCTACATATTCGAAGGTATTAAATCGTTCACTGGGAAAGTATAATTTCGCTCTGCCGAATCTGGACAAGTCATCGACTATTGAATAGCGCACGACAAGCTTGTACGGTAAAGGTGCTGAAATGGTTTCCTATTTCCGCTTTTGGCACTAAGCAGACTCTTTTAGACCTGCGAGTTTATGTCCGCAACTGCACGGTAAGCGGAAGTAATTTCTGGAAAATCTTAAATGTCATTATGTTAATATAATGGATAACAACTATTCTTCTCAAAAAATGATATGATTTTACGAGCACGCACATCAATCATCAATATGCCCTGAAATCCCCCGTCGCCCCATACATCCTAACTAACAATCATCAGCTTGGCACAGAAGGGCCAAAGAGACTCTCTGGCAGGCGCAAGTAGTGTTTTGGATGGATGATAAGCAGTCTGAACCAGTGCGCGTCAAAAGCGGCCCACAGACTCTTCTGACTATATTGACTTCCCGTTAGGCCTTGCCCCAGTGATATAGGCCAAGACACAACCATATCTGTCTCACATAAGTGCTTTTTAGTTTTCGGGATAAACGTATCACTTAGCTTAAGAGTCTACGACATAATCAACAGGTATGTGTTCTCATGCGATTGGATTAACGAATTCAGTTCATTTACAACTGAGGAACAGGCATAGTTTTTGAGAAAATATCTCCGTGTTTTTCTTATCACTTTGCAGTTTTCCATATCAAAGTCCCTGAGTATAGGCAGGGATGATGACCTGTCGTAATCTCTGGGCCCCGTAACAACAAATGGTGCCTTGGATCTGCGAAGTAGCGTTTTTATGCACTTCCGCGCTGACCCGCAGGCCCTAACCCCCTGAAAAGAACCTATAATCCCCCCTCGCATGAGTGTGTTGATGATCATCGTGCCGACCTCCGAGCCATTCTCATGGACTTGATGAAGTTCTTGGGATAGGGGTGAGTGGGTTCGAACCCCGCAACGCCCACTATTTTTTCTTAATAACTTAGTATAAAATTTTCAACTAATCCCATGATTTTTGGTTTCAGGGTAACGCTGGGGATGCCATGTGACTGGCGTTTGACTGTCCATGATATTCAGGCGGAAGATATTATTGGCATGAATATTAAACCAGACACACCGTAGCGAGGCCACTATACTGTTCATATAATCAGTAACACGTCACACAGAAATACAACACCACCGCCTTATAGGATTAGTTTGTGCGGTCTTTGTAAAAGGCACTTGGCACTCGGTGCGTTGACTAAATTCGGAACATCCTAATTGGTCGCTCATCGGCGAAAACCAGAGTTGATTGGTAAATATGTCAAAATCATTGCAAATTCATTCTCTCGGACAGCTGCGGGAGATAGTGAAATCGACTAGTTCTGCAAACCTTAATCCCAATTCATTTTTTATTGCGACTGAATTGTCCATGCATGGGCATGTTGACCTTTCAACGGCTTATATCGAGGAAATAAAGAATTCCAGAGCCAGAGCGGCTCGACATTCGTATTTAAGATTTCTCGGAAATATAAATAATAATCTGTCAAAATATAACATATCCAAGCAGATCTCACATAGGTCAAAATTATTTGACAGATTACTGGGTTTCGATACTTTGTTTTTTGAGGGGGGACCGCATCTTATTATCGTGTTTGCCACGATGTATAATAATTTCGGCATATCATTCCCAGTTCTGCACTCAATGCTCCTGGGGCAAGGTTTATCAATATTGTATATAAAAAATCCCAATGCCGATATGTATTGCAGTGGCTCCCCGAAATTGGGAAATAGTATTGACGAAATGGGGCGTTCGCTTAGAAAGTTTGTATTAGATCATAAATTCAAAAAAGTCAGTGTTGCTGGTTTCTCTTCGGGCGGTTATGCGGCCTTATTTTGCGCCGCCATAATTGGGGCAGATATTTTTATTGGTTTTGGAATTAGGACTGATTGGTCGCGTGGTTCGGAATTATTGTTTTCACAAGGACGAGCCGCGCCAAATGATATTGATTATTTATCCAATACTTTAGTAAATATGGGGAATTATCACTCGGTCGATCAGATTGGGAGGGGATTTCTATATTATGGCGCCCTTGATGGCTCAGACGTGTCTCATGCCGAAAATATGCGAGGTAAAGATAATTTTGAATTGATTCCAGTCAAGAATGCTCACCATCATGTGATCAACTCTCTAATTTCAATCGGGAAGTTTGAAAAAACTCTAAATATTAGGACTGATTAGTTGTAATGTCGTGCATTGCTTCTGGACTGCACTATTGAAATTTGAAGACTTCCATTTCGTCAGCAAGCCCACGCAATGATATGGACTTTTGACGGTCAAGTTTTGCCAGATGTTCAGAACTATCAGGGTGATTTTCTTTGTTAGCCGCATCTATAAGAACGCTACTAGAAATGCCACGACAGCCGACTTGTCTAGTTGCTCCTTCGAGGCGACTTGCAACATTGACAGTGTCGCCTAGAACTGCGAATTCAAGCCGATCTTCGCTGCCAATATTGCCCATGACGATCGGGCCATAGTGAATGCCAACAGCGAGTTTTAAGTTACCGCTTTGCAACAGCTTTGAGTTGTTTTTCAAGATCTCGAATTTTTCCAACATCTCAACCATAGCCGCAAGGGCATTTGATGCGTCTCTTTCTGTAGGCTCGGGCGTACCAAATGTCGCCATCATGCCATCCCCAATGAATTTGTCTAGAGTCCCGTCGTTATGAAAGACTACTTGTGCAAGGACGCCATGGACTTCGCGCAATAACTCAATTGTTTCTCCCGGTGTGTGCCTATCAGACCAAGTTGTGAACCCAACAATATCGGCAAAGAGTACAGCAGCATCATGCTCACTAGGTGTGGAAAAAGGGTCGGATTTATTAGCAAGCATCTGTGCTGTTTTCCTTGGGAAATATCGACCAAGGTTTTCTCTTTCGCGTCCTAGCTGCGCCTGTCTTAACGCGATCATTCTAGATCTTCTTACTGCCAAGGCAAGGAGGCCAGAAGAGATCAGTAAAACAACAATTTCTTGTGCCCTGATGTCTATATCGATGAACGTTGGTTGTGACAAAAACTTCGTCGTAGCCTCAACACTCATCCCAGCAGGCTGGCGCCAAATCGTATCAGGAAGACCAATCAGCCAAGCGGTCGCGATGGACCAACTTGCCGCCGCAGAAATACCTCCCCACAACACTAGTCTTGGCTGATAAACGTAGGCCAACCCTATAAGCAGCACGAAATAGAAGATGAATGATCCGTAACGAAACATAAACTGGGGCGGAAAATCAATTGGAACAAATGGATTTGGATAAAGAAGCGCGACAGTCATCAAACTAAAATCGACAGTAACAAATACATACTGATGCCAGGGTTTGCCCCATCTAGAATTGGCTACCCTCCAGGCGACCCATCCCAGCACTAAAAATACTGCCAACAGAATATAGGTGAAAATCGGTCCAGGCCAAGGGGATAAGAAAGTGACCAATGGGGCAATAAGAAGAAGCGCAATTGATCGGCCTATCATCGCCGTCTTTTGAGCCGCTAACTCTTCCGATTTTAACAAATGTTGTTTTCCCAATTGGCGCCTTTCTTTGCTCCGGCTTGCGTAACCGAAAAATTCTAGCATTCACTGTGGAAGCCTAATAGTCGGAAATTCAGATTTCGCAAAATAACTTCTGCTTTCCTGTAGTCACAGGCAGAAATTCGCGTTCATAAAAATACTGTAAGAATACCGTGACAACTCCGGTTTCATAAAACCAAATACCGATTTCACTCTAAATCTGTTGCAGCTCGATTAGCATCGCTTTACGTTTCTGGGAGGAGGTAACAATTGATGATTTCTGTAGCTATGATTGGGCATGGTGCCATTGGCGGCTGGGTGGCCCGGCAATTCGATGACGATGACACCGTAAAAATTAGCCATGTTCTTTGTAGGCCAGGTCGTGAAAGCGCTGCTGAAGAGGTAATTAGGGGCGCAGGAGCTATTACGCATACTGATCAACTTGATGAGAAAGTTGATTATGTTGTGGAATGTGCAGGGCACGCAGCCTTGATAAATCACGGGCCAGAGATTTTGTTGCGTGGTATTGATCTTGGTATTGTTTCAACAGGTGCATTTGCGGATGAACTGGTTTCTAGCCAGCTAATGGCGGCAGCCTCTCAAGCGGGAAGTCACATTGACCTTTTAAGCGGTGCCATCGGAGCACTCGATGCTTTGTCTGCGGCAAAACAAGGGGGATTGGCGACAGTTCAATATATTGGGCGAAAACCGCCTGTTGGCTGGATAGGCTCGGTTGCGGAAGAGGTTATCGACCTCGATAACGTAGAAAATCCTACGGTTCATTTCGCTGGAAATGCTCGGGATGCCGCTCGAAAATACCCGAAAAATGCAAATGTCGCTGCATCAGTCGCACTGGCGGGTATTGGTCTGGACAAGACAGAAGTAACTCTCATTGCCGACCCAAAAATTACGAAGAACCAGCATGAGGTAAGGGCCGAAGGACGCTTCGGTGATTTTACATTTATGATTGAGGGAAATACATTACCCAACAATCCGAAAACGTCCGCACTAACCGCAATGGCCGTTGTTAAGGCAATCCGCAATCGTGCTTCGACGATTAGATTATAACCGCATACTTCTTCGAAATTTTTGAATTTTGGGTGGAGTATCCGTTGCAAGCTCAGATATTGAGAAAATTAGATCAACTGGATTTAATATTTGCATAATCTACAAATTGGATATTCAGGCTGGAGTTGTTTCGTTTGTGCAGATACTTATAATATTGGATGATTTCAGAGGGTTCACAATGGGTATAAAAAACAGTAAAGCTGTGGACGGTATATTTGATGTTGCTGTTGTTATTGCCACCATTGTTAGGCCGAGCCTATTGAAAGCCATTGGGTCCGTTATCAAGCAAAGTTTTAAGGGTAAAATTCAAATTCTGGTGGGTGTTGATAAATTGCTTGGCGATCCTGAGATCCTAGAGCATATATTTGAAAATATTCCAGATAACATCACTTTAACGTTAGTTGATCAGGGATACTCTACGTCAGTGCGGCACAACGGCATTCACACAGCGCGGGATGGTGGGGCTTTGAGAAGCATATTGTCATTCATGGCAAACAGTCAGTACGTCGCTTATTTGGATGACGATAATTATTGGGATCCAAATCATCTTGAATATTTGCTAAAAGCAGTTGAAGGCGTCGACTGGTCATTTTCCCTTCGCTGGCTTGTTGACGAACATACCGGTAAAAAGCTGACGGTCGATAAATGGCATTCCGTTGGACCTGGAAAAGGAAATATGACCGATACTAGCGGCGGTTTTTTTTATCCCAACACACTGCTTATTGACAAACTAGCAT
>CAJXWA010000145.1 GCA_913062525.1 uncultured Alphaproteobacteria bacterium
GCGGTGGCGGCCGCGGTAACGGCGGAACAAAAAACTGCCGTTCAAACGCACAGCGCACAGCGCGTAAAATTACATTGAAAACGGGCCGTCATGCTGCTCGTCGTCAATTGAAGAAAGTGCAAGCAGCAACACGTGTTGCCGCTTAATCTAACTGATATTTGATTTCAAAAAAAAGCTGCTTCGGTTTTCCGAGGCGGCTTTTTTTCTGTTTCCCTACGCCGTATCTTCGGGCGCGGAGTGGCGTTCACCGACATTTTCAAAACCTGTGTCATATCCCCAGCCGTCATTCTCTGCTGCGATTATGATGTTAGCGCAAGCCCGGCTATCTGACAGCGCGTCATGATGGTCAAGGTCCAAGCCTAAATAGTGGGCCACGTTTGGCAGCTTTGTTGGACGTATATCCCACATTTTTCTTGCCAGCTTTACGGTGCAGACAAATTCAGTTTCGGGCGTAGTCAGGGAATAGGTGTCGCAGCAGCTTTTCAGGACTTTTGAATCAAAGGCAGAGTTATGGGCCGAGAAAAAATCCACCCCTTCAAAGTAGGGTGCGATATCTGGCCATAAATCTCCAAAATCGGGCTCAGCCTCAACATTCTGCCAACTCAAACCATGGATATGGGTGAAAAAGAAATCAGAGGTTGGCGGACGTATCAGCCGAACCTCTTCGTCGATGATTGTTCCGTTCTCAACAAGAACCAAACCAATAGCGCAAGCACTGTCAGATCCATAGTTTGCTGTCTCGAAATCGATGCTTAAAAATTTGCTCATGGGCACAGGATATAAAAAAACTCCCGAACGGTCATCCGGGAGTTTTCATTTTTACGATTTTTTTTAGGCGGAAGCTTTTGCGAGCTCCTCGCGTTTGATGCGTTCTTCTTCGACCAGCTCTTTCTTGGACAGTTTTCCAACAAGCGTTTTTGGAAGTTCTGCCCGGAAATCCACAGCTCCCGGAAGCTCATGCTTACCAAGTTTGTCTTTTAGGAAGCCTCGAAGATCGTCGAGAGAAAATTCCTCCTGCCCAACTTTAAGCTTGATGAAGGCTTTCGCAGCCTCACCGCGGTATTCGTCTGGAATACCGATGACAGTTACCTCTTCGACGCTTGGATGTTCAAAGATCGCTTCTTCGATGATCCGTGGGTACACGTTAAAGCCACCAGATGTGATCATGTCTTTCGTCCGGTCAACAATATGCATATAGCCATCTTCATCAAAATAGCCTGTATCGCCTGTTAGGAAAAATTCCCCAATAAACGATTCTGCTGTTGCCTCAGGCTTGTTCCAGTAGCCTTTCATGACATTGGGGCCTTTTATGCCAATTTCACCGATTTCACCAGTGGGCATGAGTTGGCTTTTGTCATCGACACCGAAAATACGAATTTCGATACCAGGTGCCGGTACGCCAGCAGCGCCAGGGACACGCTTTTCTGTCATAGGTGTTGTGGTCCCCGCCGGGGAAGTCTCCGTCATGCCCCAACCCTCTAGCAGGCGGCAACCTGTGACCCGTTGAAAGTGGTCTTGCACTTCAACTGGAAGAGGAGCACCACCAGAGGCACAGAATTTAAGAGAGCTTAAATCATAATTTGCAATATCGGGATGATTTGCGATGGCCATATACATGGTCGGGACGCCAGGAAACACTGTTGGTTTCTTCTTATCCAGATCTTTCATGACATCGTTAAGTTCAAACTTTGGATGCAAGATCAATTCGGCACCGCCCGCGATACCAAAATTCATATTCACAGTCAGCGCGTAAATATGGAATAAAGGCAGCACTGTCAGAACTTTTTCTTCGCCGTCGACCAGAACCCTGTTCGTACCCTGCTGCATGGCTCTAAGCTGTTGGCAGGCCGCGACTATATTCGAATGGGTCAACATGGCGCCTTTTGGTAGGCCTGTTGTCCCGCCAGTATATTGAAGAACGGCAACACGTTCTTGCGGGTGTTTTACGTCAATCGGTGTGTACTTGCCGTCATTGGCAATTAGTGATTTGTAGGAAATATGCTTGTCATCCTTTGGAATGGATGCAATTTCCTTAGATTTGACGATGGGAAAGAGGAGATTTTTTGGGAAAGGAAGAACTTCCTTCAGGCTTCCGACCACGAGCTTTTTAAGACGTGTTTTGTCAAGCAACTTAGCTATGTTGGGATAAAGAGCGTTAAGATCCAACGTAACCATTATATCGGTCTGACTATCCTCAATTTTATGCATAAGCTCCCGCTCTGCATCCAAAGGAGAATAATTTACAACAGTTCCGCCTGCTTTTAAGATGGCGAAAAAGCAAACGATATAATGAGGTGTGTTAGGTAAAAACAGACCAACGTGAACGCCTTTTTTGACCCCAAGTTCCTGAAAGCCTTTTGCCGCACGACTGACGAGATCATCGAGTTCTGCGTATGTTATTTTTTTATCGAGAAAGTCGATAACGTTATTCGATGGCCATTTCTTTACCGCTTCATCCAATATGGCGAATACGGGCTTCTGTTCGATTTCGATTTCCCAACTAACACCTTCGGGGTACGATTTCTCCCATAAAAATTCAGACATTCCCAATCCCTTTAGTTTTGTATGTTTCCCTGTTTTTCTTTGCAGGTTACGTTGATAATGGGAAGTTGGTCAAAGAAAAAACTAATGATTTTTGTGTCTGATCTTTGTTTTTTTTGAAGTGAACCGAACAACTAGGGTAAGAGATTGCTTAAAATCAATGACCTCTGGTCATTTAGCGTCAAAATACGAGTGAGGAGAAAAATATGAGTTCAGCGACAGTTATTGCACAAAACGCAGTGAAGATGGCCCTAGAAGACATAAACAAGGCATCCTTTTCAGAAGACGCCTTTGCCCGCGCCCTGATCACAGAGGCAATTGCCATTTATCAAAAAACACGGCCTATTGCAGACATTGCCAATGAACTTGAATTTATCTCTGAAAATTTAGGCGATGATGACGAATATACCTTCATGCGGCCTTAGGACCAGATGATGGTTTAAGAAAAACCGTCGCTTCCGGTGCCGCAAATAACCACGCCCACTTTTTCAGACGTTGCTGGGATAAACTTTTTAGCTTGCAGTGCCGCAATGGCGGCGGCGGCGGAAAGCTCGGTCGCAATGCCGGCATTTTCCCAGAGCCAGCGAGCGGCGGTTTGCATCTCGTCATCTTCTACAAGGACGATTTCTTCAACTAATTGAGAAATAATCCCAAGATTAAGGGCTGCTGATTGTTTTGGGGCTAACGTGCCAGCTCTCGTGGTGATTTCATCTAGTGTAATGAGTTTTGAGGCCTTGCAGCTTTCATACAGAGTTGGGGCGCCGGTGGCCTCAACGCCGATTATACGAATGGATGGATTTATCATTTTGGCTGCCGTGGCTATGCCAGATATTAGACCGCCACCTCCAATCGCGACCATTAGTACGTCTAAGTCGGGGACATCTTTTAACATCTCGAGCGCGATGGTTCCTTGGCCTTCAATTACGGAAACATCTGCGAAGGGATGGATGTAAGTTTTGCCGCCAGTATCCCGTGCCTCGAGGGCAAGTTTGTTGGCATCATCCCATACAGCTCCAGAAACGATAACATCAGAAGTCAGTTTTTTTAATTTTGCGACTTTGGCTGGCGGAGTGTTTTCGGGCAAATGAATAGTTGTAGGGGTGTTCGTCATAGCACCAGCGTAGGCAACACCCATGCCGTGATTGCCGCCAGAAGCGGTTACCAGTCCGCGAGAGAGTTCTTCGTCTGAGAGCGAAAGGACTGTGTTCATCGCCCCTCGGACTTTAAATGATCCAGAAATTTGCAAATTTTCAAGTTTTAAAGTTACCGTGCGCTTGTCCTCTAGCACCATCTCCATAACGGGAGTTCGCCGGATGTAGGGGGCAATTCGGCGTGAGGCTTCTTCAAATTTTTCCATGGAGAACATGTTTTTCATTCCGCTTACTTGAAAATAAATAACCAAATTATATGCAGTCTGTATTATTGTTTTTGAAGAGTTGCAAATCAATAAGATCATAATAAAAATGAAAGTGCCACTATGACGTATCAGACCTTAAAACTATCCGTGGAAAATAAGATTGCTCATGTGGAATTAAGCCGCCCGGAAAAGCTTAATACGATGGTGATGGAATTTTGGCAGGACATGATTGATGTGTTTGCCAAAATCGAACAAACGGCGGAGGCTCGCGTTGTTGTGATCTCGTCGCAGGGGCGTCATTTTACGGCAGGTTTGGATTTAAGTGCGTTTGCGGGCTTGGCAGCAGAAATCAATAGCGGTGTAGATGGTGGCCGAATTCGAGAGCAGATGAAAAATAATGTCCTTGAGCTGCAGGAGAGTTTTAACGTCATTGAAAAATGCCGGTTGCCAGTTCTTGTCGCTGTACAAGGTGGTTGTATTGGCGGTGGCGTTGATTTGATTAGCGCAACGGATATGCGGTACTGCACTGAAGATGCATTTTTTTGTATCCAAGAAATTAACATCGGAATGACGGCTGACGTTGGCACATTGCAACGGTTGCCTCACCTCATTCCATCAGGTCTTGTTAGGGAGCTTGCCTACACTGGAAGGCGGCTGCTTGCGGCAGAAGCGTTAGGTTCTGGTTTAGTGAACGAGGTTTTTACAGATCAAGATGCTATGCTTAAGAAAGTTATGGAGATTGCCGCTGATATAGCATCAAAATCGCCACTTGCTGTGCACGGAACAAAGGAAATGCTGGTCTATACTCGCGATCATTCAGTGGATGATGCTTTGCGTTACATGGCGATTTGGCAGGCGGGAATGTTCTATTCTAATGACTTGTTTGAGGCGGCGGCGGCAAATACTGAAAAGCGTGCACCTGTTTTTGACGATGTTTTGCCGCCTAAGCAACTTATCAGGCGCAAACCATAACGCTTAACGCCCGAAAATTTTCCATATGCCGTCGGCGGTGAGGATAATCTTTTCGCCGATGACCAACTCACCGCGGACAAACACAACCGATATCCCTTGGCGGGTTATGGTGCTTCGAAGAGTGACCCAGTCTCCTTCTTCGGCGGCGGCGATAAAGTCAAAATTCAGGGATATTGTCGCGCAAGGTTTTTCTCCGATGGCGTTGAAAACTTGGTGCCCCATCATTTCATCGGTGAACGTCATCATCATACCGCCATGCAACTTGCCATTAAAATTGGTATGTGATTTGTCGACCAAGAAACCGAATTGATACTGATCGTCCTCTTTTTTGAAATAAAGGGGCCCAATTTTTTCTGGAAACAGTTCAGGGGCTTTGTAAAGCCGATAGCCATCTGGAATAGGGGTTCTTGTCATGCTTTTTCTCGTTGTTTTCTTTGCAGTATGACTTTTTTCAAAGTGAACGCAACAATCCAAACTTTTGGTTGGCCAGAATAGTGATGCTTCTGACCAACCATGGAGTTCGGTTAGTTTTGATATCCATTTCGAATGGCGTTATCAAAGCAGTCGGCTTTATTATGGTAGCCTTCCGTGGACGCGCCAACAATTCGTCCGTTTGGAGCCGTTCTACGCCACCGCCACTCTGAATTTTTGTCTTTGTAAAATTCCCATTTATCTCTATTGCCGTCAGTATTCATTGTTATTGCTCCGTTGAAATCACCTTTCTTAAAGACGCGTATTCAGCAATGATGTGAGAAGATTGATGTGAAACACTGAATTTGAGCGAGGTAGGGCCATGAAGCAGAAAAGCGGCGACATTTCGGTTGCTACTCAAGGGCGAGGGGTCTTGGACGTTAGCGCGCAAATTTCACGTTGGGTTCGTGATACTGGAATAAGGGAAGGCATATTGACGATTTTTATTCAACATACGTCAGCCTCCTTAACCATCCAAGAAAATGCAGACCCTGATGTTTTGCTCGATTTGCAGGATTTCTTTGATGTGCAAGTCCCTGAAGATCGCCACAAGTATCGACATTCAGCGGAAGGGCTTGATGACATGCCTGCACATATCAAATCAAGTTTAACCGATGTATCGCTCACAATTCCCATTTATCAGGGTGCGATGAGGCTTGGCACATGGCAAGGGGTTTACATTTTCGAACATAGATCGCAGCCGCATCAAAGAAATTTGGCTTTGCACGTTTTAGGAAATTAAACAGGTCAAGCAGGGCAAAATTCCGGGCGTCAAAAATTGCCCTGCTTAATATCGGATGGAGGGTTAGGTCCCTGTGTTTTCCAGCAGACGGATATAGAATTTGATAATCTCTGCGTAATTCTTAATCATGATCCGCTCGTTGGTCCCATGAACGCGAGATAGGTCTTTAGGTCCAAAGCGCATGGGAATAAACCGGTAGTTATTTTCGGCCAGTTTTTCATAATGCTTACTATCAGAACCTGCCAGCATTAGCCCTGGCGAGATAATGACATCAGGCAGTGTCTCCCCAATGGTTTTCGCAATCTGCTTGTAGCTTTCGCTGGTATGGCTTGAAACCCTTGATGGCTCATTTCCTTGCTTGATCTCAACAGTTACCGATGGATCATTTACCGTGTCATTCACATGGGCCACGACATCTCCAATGGAATTGCCCGGCAGGATGCGGAAATTAACGGTGGCCTTTGCCGATGTTGGCAACACATTGTCTTTCGTTCCGCCATTTATAATGGTTGCTGCGGTGGTTGTCCTAACCATTGCATTGGTTGCTCCGCCTTTGCCCAGTTGCCCGACGAGAACAGGCTCTAACAGCCAGCGGTTTGAAATAACGGCTTTAAGTTTCGTAGGCATATATGGTGCCAATGTATCGAACATATCGGTAACCGGGCGTCTGAGCGCGGCTGGCATACGGTTCGCTTCAAGTGCAGTGATTGCTTTTGATAGTTTTCCAACAGCGGTTTCTTTTGGTGGGATAGATGAATGGCCACCTTTTGCAGTCGCCGTTAGTTCAAGTGTTAGATAGCCTTTTTCCGCGAGTGCAATAAACGCAATGGGGGCTTCAACTCCTGGCATAATGCCCTGCACAACCACCATGCCTTCATCAATAGTGAAGGCGACTTTAACCCCTTGGCTTTCTAGCAATTTGGCAATGTTTCCTGCGCCGTTATCGCCGCCCACTTCTTCGTCATGACCAAAGGCAAAATACAATGTTCTGTTGGGCTTTAATCCCGCTTTTAGTTGAAATTCAGCAGCTTCTAAAAGAGCTAGAACTGAAAGTTTATCATCCAGTGTTCCGCGGCCCCATACGGCGCCATTTTCGATTGCGCCTGAAAAAGGAGGGTGTTCCCATCTGTCTTCGGTACCCGGTTCAATTGGAACCACGTCCATATGGCCCATGAAAATTGCGGCAGGTAATGACGGGTCAGACCCTTCCCACTTATAAAGCAGGCTATGGCCGCCAATAATCTGTTTTTCAAGTTTGGCAGCAACTGTTGGAAAGAATGAATTCAACAAAGTATGCAACTTTTCGAATTCATCTGCAGCAATAGGGCCGTCTTTTGATACGGATATAGTTTTAAGCTGAACCGCTTGGCTTAATCGTTTTGCCGCTGCCATTTCATCAATTTCAGGAGACGAGAAATTACTCGTTGCAGTTTCTGGCGGAGAGTTCGTCAGTGTATTAAATGCCAAAACCGCGACAAGTGCCACAATTACAATTAAAGAAAAAAGACCAATTTTTTTGAACAACGAATTGTCCTCCCGATTTTTATAATTGTGGCAACCTTAGCGTGATTTATGAGATGGAGAAACCGCCGAGTTTGGTTTCCAAATACTCAGAGATCCCTTCGCGGCCACCTTCACGGCCAAGCCCGCTTTCTTTCATGCCACCAAATGGAGCGGCAGCAGCCGTTGGGTTGATGTCATTAATTCCGATAATACCAAACTTTAAGCCTTCGAACATGCGGAAGGCTCTGCTTAGGTTCGGTGTGTAGACATATGCTGCGAGCCCATAATTGGTGTCGTTGGCTTTTTCAAGAACTTCATCTTCGTCATCAAACGTAATGATCGGTGCAACGGGACCAAAGGTTTCCTCGCGGTAAATCAGCATATCTTCGCTCACGTCGGCCAGAACCGTTGGGGCGTAGAAATGTCCCTTATCAAGACCATTTTCCAATAGACGATGACCACCACAGATAAGGCGTGCTCCTTTATCAAGGGCGTCCTTAACTTGTCGTTCCACTTTATCAACCGCGCCCGGTCCTACAAGGGGCCCAATGCTGATGCCATCGTCCAGGCCATTGCCGCCGCGCATGCGTTGAACACGATTTTGCAAGGTTTCGATGAATGGCTCTACAATTGATTTATGCACAAAAATCCGATTTGGACTGATGCAAGCTTGTCCTGTATTCAGGAACTTAACAAGTGATACACCTTTTGCTGCATGTTCAGGATCGGCATCTTCAAATACGATAAAGGGCGCATGACCACCAAGCTCCATGGAAATGCGTTTCATGTTGGCAGCAGCGCTTTGAGCTAGCATTTTTCCGACATTGGTTGAACCCGTGAAAGTGAGCTTGGCAATTTTAGGATTGCTGACGAACTCTTCTCCGATAGGCGCTGGGTTTTCGGCCGTAACCAGATTAACCACGCCAGCAGGAATGCCTGCTTCTTCGAAGATCTTGAACATTTCAACGGCACACAGCGGCGTCGCTTCTGCAGGTTTCAATACAATAGTACATCCTGCGGCAAGGGCCGGTGCAATTTTACGAGTGAGCATGGATACGGGGTAGTTCCAAGGTGTCACCGCGCCGACAACTCCGACAGGGTGTTGCTGGACGATGAACCGTTGGTCGCCGCGCGGAGCAGGGATGGTTTCGCCGTAATTGCGTTTTGCTTCTTCTGCGTACCACAGTAAGAAATCAGCGCCATACTGCACTTCATTGCGGGCTGCCTTGAGCGGTTTTCCCTGTTCCGTTGTCATTGTAACAGCGAGATGCTCTTTCTTTTCGATCATCAATGTATAAGCGCGGTACAGAAGCGCTGAGCGCTGATAGGCCGATGTTTTTGACCAGGTTTTAAACGCTTCAGCCGCAGCATCTATGGCTGCAACAACGTCTGCTTTACTTCCGTTTGGTACATTACCAACGACATCACCATTTGCTGGATTGGTTACATCGAACCTTGAGCCGTCATTCGCTTCGCACCATTGACCATTAATAAACATTTCGGCGTCCACCTT
>CAJXWA010000146.1 GCA_913062525.1 uncultured Alphaproteobacteria bacterium
AGGTCATTTCGCCAATAAGGTCGCCGCCATCGGCCATGGGATCATCAATATCGATGACGATGGGAGTTACTGTTGCAATTTCCAGCGCTCGCTTGATAATCCCAGAGTATTCACGGTCAGTGATCAGTAATTTGCATTCACCATGATCAAGGATAAAAGCAATGGTCTCCGCATCTAACCGGGTATTTAAGGCATTAAGGACAGCGCCGCACATGGGTACACCAAAGTGGCCCTCCAAAAGCGCAGGAACATTTGGCGCCATTATGGATACCGTGTCACCTTTACCAATCCCGCGCGAAGAAATAGCGCTGGCAAGTTGTCGGCATCGATCATAAAACTCTGAGTAAGTGTAGGACCAGTCCCCATGGATCATAGCGGTATGATTTGGATAAACCGCAGCAGAGCGTTCCAGAAAATCAAGCGGCGTCAAGGGAGCGTAGTTCGCTTGATTAGCCGATAACCCTGTTTCATATATTGCCATTAGAACGTCCCTTGCGCGGCTTAATCACACTAATTTTACGACTTAAACAATTACCGGCCAGTGCCCGATCCAGAATTTTCAAGATCAACCGGAACACCCGGAAGGAATTTCGAAACCCGAATTCCCAATGAACTCTTCACATGCTCTACATTTGGCGCTGACGTGAGCTCGTTTGTGAGGAATTGTTGATAGGCTTCCCAGTCTTTCGCCACGACTTTCAAAATAAAGTCATTTTCTCCCGCTAACATGAAACATTCACGAACCAGTGGCCAACTCTGAACTTTTTCTTCAAAAGCATTTAAATCGGATTCCGCCTGACTTTGAAGACCAACTAGCGCAAATACTGTTACGCCAAAGCCCAAACTTTCGGAATGAAGTTGCGCGTGATACCCCTCAATGTAGCCAGATTCCTCCAGCGCGCGAACGCGACGAAGGCATGGCGGCGCCGAAATACCAGCATTTTTAGCTAGCTCAACGTTGGTTATTCGCCCATTTTCTTGAAGATCGTGCAAAATTCGCCGATCAATATCATCGAGTTTTACTCGTTGCATACATTCCTCCACCAGTCTGTTCCACGCAACAATATTACAACGCTCCTCAGACTCCAAGGCCTACTATCATCATAGGGTGGAATTAAAAGACTTGACCTCGTCATTAGAGACTGAATAGTGCCAAAGAATAACACTTATGAAGTGAGACTTTGATTTATGCGCCCTGATGCACATGCCGAAAATAAAAACTGCTGGGTTGTTACAGACGGAAGCGCAGGCATGGAAAACCAATGCATTGGACTTGCCGAAGCCATGGGAATTACGCCCATCATCAAACGGATCAAAACCAAAAAACCGTGGAAGTGGCTTCCGCCTGCATTTTGGATCAATCCTCTTCAACATTTGCAGGAAACCGGTGATAGTCTTGAGGCTCCGTGGCCCGACCTTCTTATTACGTGTGGGCGGCAAGCCATCCCCATGAGCTTGGCCATAAAACGCGCGAGCGCGGGGAAAACCTTCACGGTTCATATTCAAACACCCAACACGAACAACGCAAACTTTGATCTTGTCATTGTCCCCGATCACGACAAACTTCGGGGTAAAAATGTACTTATTAGCCACGGATCACTTACCCGAATAACTGATGAGAAATTAGAAACCGAAGCAGCTAAGTTCGAAGAAGAACTCGCAGGCATTACAGGCCCCGTCGTCACAGTACTCGTTGGAGGCAGTAATAAATGCTACGACGTCACTGCAGATACGATGCGGGACCTTTGCGGAAAGCTTGACGACCTTCATGCACAGTTATCTTGTTTTTTCCTAGTGACAACATCGCGTCGAACCGGCGCCGAGAATGAAGCTATTCTCAAAAAAACACTGAAAGACATTCCCCATAAATTATGGTCCGGCGGAGAACAGAACCCTTACTTCGCCTTTTTGGAAAAGGCTGATCATGTGATTGTAACTGCCGATTCTGTAAATATGGTCTGTGAAGCCTGCAGCACTGGTAAACCTGTCCACATTTACCAATTGGAAGGCGGGAATAGGAAATTCAATCATTTTCACCAAAAAATGATGGCTCTTTCTTATACCAAACCGTTCACAGGCCAAATGGAAAGTTGGAGCCCCCCAAAACTCCGTGAAACAGAGAGAATAGCCGAACTGGTTTTGCAGAAACTCAACAACATCTCGTAGGTTTTTGGAGCAAAAATGGAATTTCAGACACAAGAACTGCGATCTCCCTCTTGCAAGCTGTGCCCACCCATAATAAATAAATGTTCCAAATGGCGGAAATTATCTCCGCGACTGTCAGGAGCGTTAGATGGCTGAAACTTATAAAACCAATGTCCTTATTATCGGATCAGGACCTGCCGGCTGTACGGCGGCAGTTTACGCAGCGAGAGCGTCTTTAAATCCGATCATGGTTCATGGCATTCAACCCGGCGGTCAGCTCACAATCACAACTGACGTCGAAAATTATCCGGGCTTTGCTGATCCTATTCAAGGCCCGTGGTTGATGGAACAGATGGAGGCTCAGGCGAAAAACGTCGGTACAGTTATTCATCACGATGTCATTACAAGTGTCGACACGTCAAAACGACCCTTCACTGCCACGGCAGATTCAGGCGCAACCTACATTACTGACAGCATCATCATTTCAACCGGGGCCGCCGCAAAATGGCTCGGCCTGCCGACAGAAGAGAAATTCATGGGTTTTGGCGTCTCAGCTTGCGCCACCTGTGACGGTTTCTTCTATCGCGGGAAAGACGTTGTTGTTGTCGGCGGCGGCAATACTGCTGTTGAAGAGGCTCTGTATCTCACTAACCATGCCGATAAAGTCACCGTCATTCATCGCCGTGATCAATTCCGGGCAGAGAAAATCCTGGTAGACCGTCTTCATAAAAACCCCAAAATTGAAGTTATTTGGGACAGTGTCCTTGATGAAATTCTGGGAGATGAAGCCCCCCTTGGCGTAACAGCGGCACGCATTCGAAACATTAAAACCAACGAAACAACTGATATTTCGACACACGGTGTTTTCATCGCCATTGGCCACACGCCGAACACAGATCTTTTCAAAGATACTCTTGATATGGATGACGAGGGTTATTTGATTACCCAACCCGATTCTACGGCAACAAATGTTCCAGGCGTATTCGCCTGCGGTGATGTTCAGGATAAAATCTATCGCCAAGCTGTAACAGCGGCAGGTACAGGCTGTATGTCAGCACTAGAAGCCGAACGATTTTTGGCGGAATAGTTGATTTCTTGAGACGGCGCACAACTAATGCCGTCTCTTTTCTCAACTCTTTCTAGAAAAAAACGTTTTTTCTATATATCTTAATCACCATCTGTTGAAAAAAGATCGTAATTCCCGTGGATTGTTCCGCGGAAGAACT
Source organism: uncultured Alphaproteobacteria bacterium (assembly GCA_913062525.1). Taxonomy (GTDB): domain Bacteria; phylum Pseudomonadota; class Alphaproteobacteria; order Sneathiellales; family Sneathiellaceae; genus Sneathiella. The sequence goes on from CAJXWA010000146.1 coordinate 3,372, forward strand.
TTGGATGGGGCGGAGCCGAAATGGATTGGGACAAACTACGCATTTTTCATGCCGTGGCTGAGGCTGGCAGCTTCACACGTGCAGGCGAAACATTGCATTTAAGTCAATCTGCTGTTAGCCGGCAAATAAGTGCACTTGAAGACAGCCTTAACCTGCCGCTATTCCACCGCCATGCACGTGGTCTGAAACTAACCGAACAAGGCGACCTTCTTTATAATACAGCCCATGAAGTCTTTGCCAAACTGGCTATGACTGAAGCGATGCTCACCGACAGTAAGGATAAACCGTCTGGCGAGATCAAGGTCACGGCAACGGTTGGGCTTGGGTCCAATTGGCTAACACCTCGTATTCGTGAATTTTTGGAACTCTATCCTGACATTACAGTTAATCTGATTTTGGCAGACAGGGAATTGGACCTTGGGATGCGAGAGGCTGATATCGCAATCAGGCTTCGGGAGCCGGTGCAGCCTGACCTAATCATGCGAAAGCTCATGACCGTTCGCCATCACCTATATGCATCTGTTGAGTATGTTGAGAAAAATGGTGCGCCGAAAGACATGCAAGATTTAGCGGGTCGCAAAATCCTAGTATATGGCGACGAAGCCCCCTCAAATATCTCAAACGTCAACTGGATCCTAGACTCGTTAAAAGAATATAATAAAAAGATAATACCGGTCTTTAAGGTAAACAATGTGTATGGTCTTCTGTTAGCTATCCAAAGTGGGCTTGGGATTGGCAGTTTACCGGACTACATAACCCAAGGCCAACAAGGAATTGTCAGGGTCCTCCCAGACACTGAAGGCCCGGAGTTTGGTGCCTATTACGTTTATCCTGAAGAACTTAGGAAATCGAAGCGCGTGACAATTTTCAGAGACTTTCTCATTCGCAAAATGTCTGAATCCGCTTTTTAGGGACTAAAACCCTTGTCATAGGGGGCTGGAACTACCCATTTTTCTAGCCATGCAAATAACGCATATCCGAGTTGTGATTATTGCTCTTTTCCTAACCACGAATTTTTTGCTAGAAACTACTCACAGATTGCTGCACTGCAGCACTCCCCGTTCTTGAAAATTCCCCTTTTTTCATGAACCTGCTGGCTTGATTTCCTCCCAGATCCAAGTCAGCATCATACTTATACGTATGACCCTGTTAGTTTTAGGCCAGCTTACTCCCATAAGCTGGCCTTTTTTTGTTCAATTTGATAACGAAATTCAGATTGGAAGAGACTGCAGTTCAAGGTCAACCAAAGCCATGCATCGCATGCATGGGTGCACTGCAATAAAACGAATGGTGCAAGTAAGAAAGTTCCCCTATATTCCAACCATCAGCGCTGCACTGCAGCAATGATCGGATATCGACCCCCTTATCGATATCCCGCGCCACTTGCCTTCCTCCCAGTTGCAAGTGGCAATGCCATCCTCGGATGGCATACCTCCCTGTTAGACTTACCAGCCTCTTTTGAGGCTGGTTTTTTTTGGCATGCACCATACGCATAGCAGGCATTCGATTTTGTCTATACTTACTTTCTAAATACTCACCACATGTATTATGGGTTAAGCAGCAAGTTCTGCTCCCGACGATCTTCGGATCGTACGATGTCCTATATTTCCCAGTGTGGGCATCCGCCATTTTTTGGCGAACCTCCCTGTTAGACTTGCCAGCCTCTTTTGAGGCTGGTTTTTTTTGGCCAAGTGATATCCACGGAGAGATTACCTAAATAGGATTTCTCTTTTACCCAAGTCTTTATAGAGATCTGCAACCTGATCGGTATATCCGTTATACATTTGTGTTGGGATTCTTTCGCCCGTTCTAAGGTCACGTTCAGTAGCTTGCGTCCACCTTGGGTGCCGAACTTCTGGATTTACGTTCGCCCAGAAACCATATTCATTGGCATTGAGCTCTTCCCAGAAACTTTTCGGACGCTCTTCTGTAAAGGTGAAGCGAACAATGGATTTGATTTGTTTGAAGCCATACTTCCAAGGCACTGCAAGCCGTAGGGGCGCTCCGCTTTGTTTTGGAAGCGGTTTTCCATACAATCCAGTAACCATAAAGGCCAGATCGTTTGTCGCCTCTTCAAGGGTCAAACCTTCGGTGTAAGGCCACGGATACCAGAATTGTTTTTGCCCTGATGCAACCTCTTTATCTTCAAAAGTTTGCATGACTAGATATTTTGCTTTTGAAGTCGGGGCCGCAAGTTTCACCAGATCTTTCAGCGCAAAACCAGTCCATGGGACAACCATTGACCAAGCCTCCACACAGCGATGTCGGTAAACGCGCTCTTCCAATTGCATGCGAGACAACAAATCATCCACATCAAGGGTTTGTTCTTTTTCAACCAGTCCATCGATTTGAACCGTCCATGGCCTGATTTTCAAAGCTTGCGCGGCTTTTGCTATATTTTTATGGGAGCCAAATTCATAGAAATTGTTATAGGTAGTAGCAACATCTTCTGGCGTTAGCGGTCGTCCACCAACATAAGCCTCGTTCCGAGGAACCGGATAGAGATGAGCACTTGGGTCACTGGTTGTTGCACCAGCAAACCGGGGAGCCACCATCCCAGATGCGGCTGCGATCAAGCCCCCAATTCCCATGGACTTTAGAATATCCCGACGTCCCAAATAAGATTGTTCTGACAGAACTTCACTTTCGGGAAGTTCCCAAGATTTTCTGATTTTGATCAACATGTGCGCTCTTCACCCCATAAGATAAACTGTTTCATCTTATTAAGTAGGGACGAAGTCGCCCTCAACACAAATCAACAGTCCGTGAAAGGGCACTAATGGGTTAAGGTTCAACGACTATCTGATCAACGACTTTGGCCGCAAGCGCTCCGGTAAGTTCCTGTAAATGATCGTAGCTTGCGCTATATGTTCCAACCCCTTGTGTTACAGATCGTAAATCAATAATGAGATCCCTAAGCTCTTTCTCTGGCATCATCGTGCTGAGGATTTCCCAGCCAAGCCAACCTTCACGAGCGTCAAACCCCAATATTTGACCGCGGCGTGAGCTGACAATCCCAGTTACCCTTGTGGTAAAACTCGACGGCATTACAACCTCAACTTTGCAAACCGGTTCGAGCAAAACAGGTGAGCATTTCCGCATGCCTTCACTCATGGCAATTCGAGCCGCAGATCTAAACGCATTTTCAGAGCTATCAACCGCATGATGCTGCCCATCGAGTAATGTCACAGAAACATCCACCACTGGAAATCCAAGCGGTCCTTCACAAAGGTAATCTCGAACCCCATGCTCAACTGCCGGGATATATTGCTTGGGAACCGATCCCCCCACCACATTCTGATGGAACTGAAACCCTTCTCCACGCCCCAAAGGTTTAATCTCAATTTTCACGTCACCGAATTGGCCGTGCCCGCCGCTTTGTTTTTTGAAGCGCGCGTGATGAACTATCCCTTTTCGAATAGCCTCGCGGTAGGCGACTTTTGGCGTTTTGGATTGAACACTCAATCCATATTTGTTGCGAAGCCTTTCAAGGGCTACCCGAAGATGGATCTCGCCCTGCCCTTTGAGCAATAACTCTTGAGTTTCTTGCCTGTGTTCCGCCACCAAAGACGGATCTTCTTCTGTCAATTTTCCAAGCGCTGCCGTTAGTTTGACATCTTCCTCCCGCTTTTCAGCATGGAGAGAAAAGTCGAAAACAGGCTCCAAAATTTGCGATTTTGTGGCAGAAATATTTTCACTATTATGCAAAACATCGCCGGTATGAAGATTATCCAATCTGCCAAACGCGACAACATCTCCCATACCCGCCGACGCAACTTTTTGAACCTTTCCGCCTTGCAGCCTAAACATGCCAGCAATTCTACCTGCGTTGTAATTCTCGCCATCCTCGAACTTGCCCGACCATATGCGGCAAAGAGACAGCTTCCCGGCCTGCGCCGACATATATGTTTTTAGCACCTGTGCCACCGGAACATCAGATTTGGCTGTCATTGAGCAGCGTTCTGAAGTCCGCTCGCTGGAGGGAACCTCGTGCCGTAACGCTTTCAAAAGGCGGCGAATACCATGCTCACTTTCTGCCGCGCCCAACAGAACTGGAACAACGAACCCCTGCTGTAAATCTTGTTGTAGCAGCTCATAAATCTCATCTTGTTCAGGCTCAATATCATCGAGAATTTCTTCCATGATATGATCATCATAATCAGCCAAGGTTTCCAGCATGGCAAACCGTGACGTGCCTTCCATCTCTGCGACTTCTGGTGTCATTTCGATTATTTTGGAGGGCTGTCCTTCCTTGTAGACATATGCCCGTTCCGACGCGAGATCCACATAACCCGTAATAATGCCATCTTTAACTATGGGCGCTTGCCTCAAAACTAGGTCGCGATTTGACACTGCTTCCAGTGATTGAAATAAATCGTGAACGGTACCTTTGGCTCTATCGATTTTATTAATGAAAATAAACGTGGGCACCGCATTTTGTTCGAGGATTTTCAAGAGTGGCAGCAATGTAACGGTTCGATCAGGGTCTGGTTCACACACAAGTATGGCAGCATCAACACCAATTAGAACATTTTTACTTTCTTGCAAAAACTCAACAGATCCCGGGCAATCTAGAACAGAGAATTCGTCTCCCATAAAAGAAAAATGAGCGGAGTTTACCTCTACGCTCATTTGTCGATCTCGCGCTTCCTTGGCGCTGTCGCCAACCGAAGTCCCGTCAGCCACCTTGCCCTTCCGATCAATTTCACCACAAATATGTAAGAATGTTTCAAGCAAGGATGTTTTTCCGCTTGAATACGGACCGACAAGCGCAATGCTTCGAGGTCCTGTGGGCTTTTTCAAGCTCATACTACGCCTCCATTTTTTAGTTAGAGTTATCTAATGTTCATTCCGTTTAAAATATAGCGCAAGTAAAAAGGGAATCCAGGCACCCAAACTTGCCACAATTGAAACAAACAGGAAAAAATGGAGAGAGGGGAGAAGAAATTTTCGTCAGAAAAAAGAAAAGGCGGCCGAATCATTGACCGCCTTTCCCCAAATACTGTTGTTCTCTTTACGTCAGGCTTGCGCAGAATTTTTGAATTCGTGTGCAGGCTTCAGTCAAAGCTTCAGTTGATGTCGCGTATGACGCCCTGAAATGCGGCGATAAACCAAACGCTTCACCATGAACAACGGCTACGCCTTCTGCTTCCAGAAGTTCGCTGACAAAATCCAAGTCAGTTTCAATGATTTTTCCGCTTGGCGCTTTCTTGCCGATACAGCCTTCTACTGAAGGATAGACATAGAAAGCACCTTCAGGTTTCGGGCAGTACACACCTTCGGCCGCATTTAGCATATCAACGACCATATTCCGACGTTCTCGAAATGCTTCTGCACGCGTTGCTAAGAAATCTTGCGGACCGTTCAATGCTTCAACTGACGCATATTGACTGATAGAGCATGGGTTTGAAGTGCTTTGCGATTGCACTTTTGCCATTGCCTTGATCAAAACTTGCGGACCAGCGGCATAACCAATACGCCAGCCTGTCATCGCATAGGCTTTCGAGACACCGTTCATTGTCAGTGTACGATCATAAAGCTTAGGCTCAACTTTCGCAGGTGTTGCAAATTTAAAATCATCATAAACAAGATGCTCATACATATCGTCGGTCAAGATCCAAACATGAGGATGTCGCAATAATACATCTGTGATGGTTTTTAACTCATCATGGGTGTAACCGGCACCGGATGGGTTGGACGGAGAGTTGAAGATTATCCAT
>CAJXWA010000147.1 GCA_913062525.1 uncultured Alphaproteobacteria bacterium
AATAAAATCTCACCTTTAGTGATATGAGCGGCCTTTGGCAATATGGACATAATCGCCTGACTGATAACGGATTTACCCGAACCAGACTCGCCAACCAGCGCAACTGTTTTACCTTCGGGCACGCGAAAACTGACCCCATCTACAGCTTTGACAACGCCCTCAGCGACCCTGAATTCAATTTTAAGATCGCGGACCAACAGTACATTGGACATCAGTCACTCTTTTCCCGATAAATTCTTTGATTGTTGATTAGGAAAATCAGTATCGAGACCAAGTGCCTGCATATTACGGATCGTTGCTGCATCTAGCAGCACACCATTTTCTCGTGCTTTATGGGCACACATGCTCACCAATTCCCAAAAATCAGTGATGGTAGACTCCACCCTCAATCGATCACCCCTGCCTTTCAACCTAAGTTGCATCCATCCATTTTCACCATCACGCCGTGTGGTGAAATACGCGAGTTTCAACTCCTCAAGCTCTTCCCATTGTATTAACTTTTCCCAAAGCCCCGTGACTTGAATTGCCTGATCCCCCAGGATCACTTTCATTTTATTTCGGCAATAAGTTCGCACTCCATAGAACACGAATAAGCATAGAAAACTTCCCAATATATAAACAATGACAGATGATGGGCTTAACAACAAGAGGGGAACAAGTGATAAAGTTATTCCCATGCCAGATCGCCAATACTCTTTGGTGATTTCTTTAGTAGAATATGAAAATATCTTTATTGGCATTAGTGAATTCAGTCGCTTAATTTGTATCTCTTGGTGAAAGCTCTTCCATCACAGATAAAGCCCCAGGAAGCGTTAAAAACCGGGCTGCCTCATGGGAATTTAAATAAGAAAGTAGTTTATAAGTAATCTCCCATAGGGGCGCATCATACATCAGATGATGAGAGAGAAAACCGGTCGGCTCATGTGCGTCAACATGCCCAGCGCGCCGGGCATACAGATGATCCACTGCCATACCCAGAATAAAAGCGTCTGAATGGGCACTTCGGCTGCCCCGCCAATCAACCGGGTCAATATGAGTATTTACTTCTGCAAACCCAGGGACCGGCACAGCTTGCTTGCGTGCCTTGAACCTTGAAACACCGACAAATCCTAAGTCTGCCATCCCGGGCAATAAATCATCAGATATTCTATTCCACGGTGGCACTAGGAAGGCATAGAAGTTTTCTTCAAACAGGGTTTCCATGCGGGCTTTACCGGCAGCAAGATCTGCAAGGGCATCCGCTGCGTTTCGAGAGTTTGGAAATTCTGATTTCTTTTCCCCATCAGCCGCGTACGATGTATGGGTCACCCCATGCTGCACCAAATGACATCCCTCTAATTGATCAGCGATATGAGGATCCACATTATCGGGGATGACGGCAAGGGTCAGCGGAATGTCCAGCTGGTCTCGCATATTCAGCAGCATGTCAAAGGCTTCAGTTGGTTCGTTCAAATCATCATCGCGCCACCAAAAAGTCGCTGTCTTGCCAGCCTCCTGCCAGTGATCAAGTTCGTCTTCCAATGCGCTCCATGAAGTCATTTTTTTGCCGCCAACCATTGTTTTAACAGCGTTACTGTTTTCTGAGCTCCATCTACATCAATATTTGCAGACGACGGTTCTCCCGCGAACGCAACATCTACTTTTTTCGCTAATTTGATCGGATCAAGCCCGTCCTCATCAGCAATTTGAAGAACGCCTCTACGCGCCAGTAACTCAGCCCGCAAAGTTTGTTCAGTTTCAACGCCGCCGGCATAGGGTACAATAACTGCCCGGCATTTTGCGTGCAGAATTTCCATGACCGTGTTGTATCCGCCCTGACTGATGGACAAGGCACAATTCATCAACAGGGTTGTAAAATCTTTGCGAGCTCGCTCGACAATGACCCCTTCAGGTGCCAATTCGCATAATTCAGTGTAAATGCTTTCATCAACCGTTGTGCCAACCATCATGCGCCAGGTCATATTTTTCGCCTTGGACAGGGCGCGGGCCTGCATGGCAGTTTTCAGTAAATCAGTGCCAACTGCTCCGCCGCCGCTGGAGACAATTACCTCATTACTTCCGGGGGCGCTGTCGTCGCCTTTAATGCCGGTTCGATCGACCACATATCCAGTATAAATAATCTTATCTGAAATCCGTTTGGTGTGAGGAAAGGTTTTATCCAGCGATATCAATTCCGGATCACCATGCACGATGACGCGGTCAAAATACGTCTCCACCAGCGCCAGCATTTCATCATTGCGACCGGGTTTTGTTTGCGCCACAAGAATATCGCGAACAGACGAGATGATAAGAGGTGGGTTTTCTGATGCCTTCGCTGCATCCAAAAGCGGCAACAATTCGAACCGCATTTGACGGCGACCGAACGGAAACAATTCAGTGATTAAAATATCTGGCTGAACTTCATGATAGATATGTAGGAGCTCATTACTGCGGTTTTGACGCCAAGTATCGTCAATGTCGTTGCCATCTTCATCCACCAGCTGTTTGAAAAACAAATCCGTTGCCCGTGTCGCCGGAAGCTGCCGGATCTTTGCCTCTCCAAAGTCAATTTCAATTTTATGTCCGCCAGAGACAATGGTCACATCGAAGCCATTTCGGGCCAGATTTCGCGACAGAGTTGCTGTCCGCCTCAAATGGCCAATTCCCAGCAAATGCTGCACATAAAATAAAATTTTGGGAGCAGGTTTTTGATCCATTACGCGGTGTCCAATTTAATGTTTACGGCTTTAGCATGTGGGTGACCGGCCTCATCAATGGTGAAAAGATGGCCAGCACTCCAATTAAACTCTACCGGTGATTTGTCTGTCATATCCCAATTATAGGCAAGGGATTTTATGGCACGAATGACCCCCTTATGGGTGACGGCAACGGTCGGTTTTTTCAATTCTTTCAAAAAGGAGTGTAGCCTTGCTTGCACATCAGCCGGGCTTTCCCCTGATGGTGGGCACATAAGCAATCCCTTTTTTTCATTCTCAGCCATGGCGTCGCCATATTGGCCGCGAAGCTCTTTGATTGTGAAACCTTCCCATTTCCCCCAATCCATCTCGATCAAGCGGTCCTCTATTTGCAAATCATTTGCGCCCAGGATTTCAGCAGTCTGAACCGCACGCTTTAGAGGACTTGAAAGCCACTGAAAATTGGAAAACTCTTTCGGAAGAGAACATCCTTGAAGAAGTGCCTCGCCCTCTGGGCTCAACGAAATATCTCTCCGCCCCTGTAATTTTTTAAGGGCATTCCATTCCGTTTTTCCGTGACGTATCAGCAATAGGGGAATCAAGATACGACCTCTTCCAAATGGGCTTTAAGCAGAGCACTAGTTGCCTCAAGGCTGCGTTCTTCTCGGACAAATCGGCGACCTTCTTCGCCCATTTTCGCGGCCATTTTAGGATCGTCCATGAGTGTTTGAATACAACTTGCGAAAGCGACCATATCGCCCGCAGGTGTCAGTAAACCAGTTTTTTCGTGGATAACCACATCCGGAACCCCGCGCAAGTTTCCAGCTACCACTGGCAATCCGGCTCTCGCCGCCTCTAAAAATGCCATTCCGAACGCTTCGCCATGGGCGGGCCACACGTAAATATGGGCCTGACCGTAAATTGCCGTCAGCTCATCCTCATCAAGTCGTCCAAGATACACAATCTTATCTTTAAAATCTGAGAACAGATCTTCAATGGCTGCCCGTTTCTCTCCGTCACCCGCTATAAGAAGCCGCCAATTACCTTTTAATTGAGGAAGCGCTTCTGCCAGTTGCCGAAAAGATTGAAACTTATCCCCATCCCGCATCATAGCAACACACAGAAGGTCGGTCGAAGTTGACGCTTTCTGTATCCTTGAATTATTGATCGCAGCACCTTCAATGAACGGCGGAAGATACACAAGGGAGGCTGGCGAACTCACCGCCAAGCTCAAGCACTCACCATCGAGTTTTGTCATATGAAAAACTCGTTTCGCTTCCGAAATTGCTTCTGCCGCGGCTTTATAACCACTTGCCCAGCGACCCTGCTTCTGTTTCGGGGCATGACTAGCTTCGGCAATCATATAGGGGATATTCAGCGCCGTAGAGACGTAGGGCCCAATCCAATCTGGAGCCTTATGGTACACATGATATGTAAACCACGCCTTCGGGCGTTCCGTTGCGTCCAGTGCCTGATACTCAGCAACCAATTTTTGAGCTTCCACATGGGCTTCAGTTCTGATTTTCTCCTGAAAAGCAACCTCTCCGGATTTATCATAGGCTCGAAAAGATGATGCCAGCGTCACCGTGCAACCTGCGCCTTTCAACGCCGCCATGAATAACCGCGCCATCCGCCGATCCCCAGACGGGGTGGGATGTTCTGGTGATTTCATGGGGGCGTAGAAGGCAACATTCATCTGACAATCCCTTTGGGAAATTTGACAGACAGCCGCTCAATCCAGGTTTGCGCGTCAAACTGCTCCCGCAATTTTGCATCTCCACGATTTGCAAAATCCGTTCTTTTTTGCGGATCTCGAATTAGCGCTTCTAACGCCGCGCTCAAGGCTTCCGGATCGCGTTCAGGTACCAGCAACCCGGTCTCTCCGCTATCAATCAATTCTGGGATCGCGGACACCTTAGTAGAGACAACAGCTGCTTTCTGGCTTTGGGCTTCCATCAGCACATTTGGCAGACCATCCCTGTCGCCATCATCGGCAATACGGCTTGCCAGTACAAAGATGTCAGATCCGCGAAGGGCATCAAGTACGGTTTCCTGGGGCTTGGCACCCTGCCAATCAATTTTGTTTGAAATTCCCAGATCGTCCGCCTGAAGTTTCAGGTCTTTCAGCAATGGGCCGCCGCCGATATGGGTGAAAGTCCACGAAAGATCATCGGGCAAAATGGACAACGCATTTAAGAGATCATCATATCCCTTTTTCGTAACCGCGCGCCCGACAGACAGAATATTAACCGGCGCATTTCCATCCGATCCATCCAACACATGCTGCTTCTCGGCGGGGACAGAAAATCGCGACAAATCCAGCCCATGATAGAGAAGCTCCACCTTAGACGATTGCGTCTCCAATCCTTTCAGATGAGACACATTGAAAGATGTGCAGGTTACCAGCCATTCCAGATCATTCAGTTTTTCAGACAGTTCCCAGTCAGGAGACGTGTAAATATCTTTTGCATGGGCCGAACAGCTCCACGGCAGGCCTGTCATCATGGCCGCATATCGTGCGACGGACGCCGGTGTGTGCAGGAAATGCGCATAAATATGTCGGCATCCTTCCGGCATCTCAGACGCAAGGACCATTGCTTGTCCAAAGCGGCGGATCCTGTTTCTGGATTTATCCCGCGCCAAATCCCGCCTCCATGTCGCGAATGCTTTTGCGTAACCTTTTAACTTTCGGACCTTTTTCCATGCCGTTATGACGCGGCCGGGCTCATCATGAAGATATTCAGGTAAATAGGTGACCGGAGCCTTGATTTCATCATGGATCGGGTGCCGCGAGGTATCTGTGGGATGGCGAAGGGAGACAAGATGTAATCTGTGTCCACGTTTTTCCAACGCCAAAAGTTCCTGCGCAATAAAGGTCTCCGACAATCGAGGGTAGCCTTTTAGAACAACGGTAATGACTTCGGGCGGGGTCGTATCTTGAGGCATGAACACTAAAACTCATCAAATTCAAAGTTAATCTAGTAAGGGCTGCACTCATTAAATTCAACCTCCAATGCGAAGGCGGCCGCCCCAGAATTTATCAATTTTCCAACATTTGTTCCAGAGCGTACAAAATTGCTACTTGCTAGTACAGGCACACCTATGGAAAAGTAACGACATAAGTTGGTTCTAAATCAACCACGCTGACACTATAAACGGGGCAGGCAATACTGCATGGAACACAGTATCTACAAATATATTTTGCGCCACAGCAAGAAACAACAGATTTTTCTGACTCTGTTTGCCTGCGCATCTTTTCCGTTTTTGTATTATTATTTGGAACTTCCAAAAATAATCATCGATCAGGCCATCCAAGCAAAAGACATTGTATTCCCTGTTGAGTTTATGGGCTTCTCCATTGACCAACAAGCTTTCCTATATGTCTCCGTATGTGCATTTTTGGTCCTTGTTGTCATCAACCAAGGCTTCAAATATGCCATTAACGTGTATCAAGGCATTACCGGAGAACGCATGCTCCGGCGCCTGCGCTATCAACTATATAGTCGCATCCTCAGGTTCCCGCTGCCAACTTTTCGGAAGAAAAGTTCTGGCGAACTGATCCCTATGATTACAGCCGAAGTTGAACCTCTTGGTGGTTTTATTGGGGAAGCGTTTGCTTTGCCGGTTTTTCAAGGCGGTTACTTGGTTGTTATCATGGCGTTTTTGCTGGTTCAAAACGTCTATATGGCGCTTGCAGCCATCGCACTTTATCCCTTGCAAGCCTATTTCATTCCCAAAATGCAGCGCAAAGTAAACATGTTAGGTAAAGAGCGGGTGCAACGCGTTCGCGCCTTATCTGAGAAAATTGGGGAGACTGTTGCAGGCGTTCAAGAAATCCACGTTCACGATACATCAAATCTCTTTCGAGCCAGTTTTAGCCAACAACTAGGCCGTATCTACAACGTTCGCTACCGTATTTACCTCCTGAAATTTGTCATCAAATTTCTGAACAACTTCATTCAGCAATTAGGGCCGTTTTTCTTCTACGCCATCGGCGGCTCCATGGTGATTGATGGAACACTTGAAATCGGAACGTTAGTTGCCGCGATTTCTGCTCATAAAGAAATGGCTGCTCCGTGGAAAGAACTACTGTCTTATTATCAGCGCCGTGAAGATGCTCGAATTAAATATGGACAAGTTGTCGAACAGTTTGAGCCCGCCGGCCTTCGCGATGAAGCCTATCAAGACGACAACCCTGAGCCCTTGCCAGAATTTACGGGCGAGATTGTCGGAGCAAACCTTGTCATTGCAGATGATACGGGTTCTGCGCAGCTTGAAGGATTAAGTATCCGATTTGGTGTTGATAAAAAGGTTGCCATTGTTGGTGCTCCCGGTTCAGGGCGCGAAGCCTTAACGCAGGTTTTAGCGCGCTTAATCGATCCGGACAAAGGTCGGGTCAATGTGGGAGACCTAGATCTCTTAAAAAGTCCTGAAGCCATAAATGGGCGGCGGATTTCCTATATTGGCCCCTCAGGTTATATTTTTAACACAACCATTGGCGAAAACCTGTTTTTCGGATTGAAACATCGTCCCTTGCAAGACATTGAAATTACTAATATTGAGGAACGTGAATTTATTGAAAATGACACCGCTGAAATTAAATTAACCGACAACAGTCCGCACCGTTTTATGGCCGATTGGATTGATTATGAAAGCGCCGGCGCCAGCGACCATCACGCCCTCGATGTGCGGGCAATTGATGTCTTGCAGATGGTTGAACTTGGAGATGATGTCTATCAGTTTGGCCTGCGAAGCACTCTAAATCCGGATGAAGAACAAGAGGAAGCAGCCCTTATTTTGTCAGCAAGGCGCCGTTTCTTTGAGAAACTGGAAGCTGATCCAGCCCTTGAAAATCTGGTAGAAGCGTTTGAGCAGGACAAATACAACACCAATGCAACATTGGGTGAAAACCTGCTATTTGGTACACCCGTGGGCACCAAATTTGATATGGAGCGGTTGGCTGAAAACAGTTACGTCCAAAAAGTTATTGAAGATGCTAACCTGACCAAAACATTCATGGAAATGGGATATCAGGTCGCAACACTCATGATCGAGTTATTTGCTGATTTGCCGCCGGATCACGAATTTTTCCAGCTGTACGGTTTCATCTCATCAGAAGAGCTTCCAGAATACCAAGCCATTGTCAGCCGCTTAAAAATGGAAGATATCGATCAGTTGCGCGAAGAGGACAGGCTCCGCTTTATGTCTTTGCCGTTCAAGGTTATTCCCTCCCGGCATCGCCTTGGTGTAATAACCGATGATATTCAGGAAAAAATTGTCGCCGCCAGACATAATTTCGTTGACCTGTTGCCTGAAGATTTAAAAGGCAGCATCGCATTTTTCAATTCCGATGCCTATAACGCAGCTGCCAATATTCAGGATAATATCCTGTTTGGTAAAATCGCTTATGGGTATGCACAAGCCAACGAAAAAATCGGCGCGCTTCTAGCAACTGTTGTTGAGGAAATGGAACTTAAACGCGCAATTATTAAAGTCGGTTTGAATTTTAATGCCGGTGCAGGCGGCGCCCGCTTGAATGAAACACAGCGTCAGAAGCTCTGCATTGCAAGATCCATCATCAAAAAACCAAGTTTGCTTGTTATAAATCAAGCTATTGCGTCTTTTGACCATCGGACACAACAGAGACTTCTTGAAAATATTCTGTCTGAATTTGACGGCCGTAGCGTCGTCTGGTCTCTTGAAAAACCAGAGATGGCATATTTATTTGATCAAGTTGTTCTTATTAACGCCGGTGTTGTTGCAGACACTGGTGATTTTGATCAGTTGCAAAAAAGTAGTGAGCAATTTCGGATGCTAACATCATGATTTGCCTCAGATAAGGAGAGTATAAAGTGAGTCTCAGAGAAGAGGTCGAAACCCTCCGGCAAATTCCATTATTTGCCAAGGTCGACCCGTCGAAAATAAAATTGCTAGCCTTCACATCAGAACGGGTGACGTTCCAACCCGGTGAACTGTTGTGTAAGCAAGGTGAAATGGGGGACGCCGCATATGTCATCATAAGCGGGCAAGCTGACGTTTTGATCGACACACCGAACGGGCCTATTCATGTGGCCACTTTCAAGAAAAATGACGTGGTTGGCGAGATTGCCATTTTGATCAACATACCCAGAACGGCCACCATCAAAGCCTCATCAGAGCTTACAACTCTGCGCATCACTAAAGATCTGTTCCTGCGCATGATTTCTGAATTTCCAGAAATGTCGATTGAAATGATGCGGGTTCTGGCTGAAAGACTAGTTCGTACAACTGAAGAGCTGCAAAAAGCCAAAGAAAGTCTCCAAAAAGCAGAAGGCGACAATTAGAGACCGATCGTAACTCACTCATTTATTTGCCGTCGGCACGTAAATCCCAATTTCTGTAGTTTGTA
>CAJXWA010000148.1 GCA_913062525.1 uncultured Alphaproteobacteria bacterium
AACCGCGTCAGCGACTTGTAGCAGTTCCAGGCGATTTAAACTTGCAGCCGATTCCATGACTTCAATTCCGTCTATCAGGACTTGTTGCTGCTTTGACTTGCAGCAATCAACTCATCTGTTAATACCAGCTTTGCTTTTCTCACATCAGAGAAAGGCAATTCCCATTTTTCTCCTGCACCGTCCAGAACGAGAATAGTGTCTCCTTCTAAACCGAGCAATTTACCACGGTATCGGCGTTGACCATTTACCGCTTCTTGCAATTCTACTTTCGCCTCAAACCCTGACCACCGGTCGAAATCTTTCAACCGTGTCAGTGGGCGATCAATTCCTGGCGAGGACACTTCCAGATCATAAGCCTCTATAATTGGGTCTTCTACATCCATTACAGCTGAAACGGCGCGGCTAATTTCGGCGCAGCCTTCAACGGTCATTGTACCGTCTTCTTTTTCTGCCATAACTTGAAGAATTGGATGTTCTCCGCCGGTAAAAGACACGCGAACCAGCTCATAGCCTAGGCTTTCGATAGTCGGTGCAATTAAGTCAGCAATTTTAGTCGTTTGGTCCAATGAATGTCTCTTTAACTAATGGCCAGGCGAGAAGCCTAGGCCCCATAAACAAAAACAGTGGGCCAGAGGCCCACCGTTCAAACAGCTTATCCTTACGGTAAGCGAACAGTATCTTTAAAAACGCATAATAGCTCAAGTGCAGGTAAAGCCAAGCTATTTCTTAGTTATTAACGGCTAGATTTGCGGGATATCCGGCGAAACCGGTAATAGACAGAGCGGCGGCCCTCTCTCATAGCTTTGGCTTCGTATCTGGTTTGGGGCCAGTCATTGCCGCGTTTCAGCCAATCTTCAGGATGTTCCGCTTCCCATACAAAGTCTTTTGAGCGGAGGAAATAATGCAAAATCCACGCGCCATAATCTGTATGATCTGTACCCACTCTAAGGACGGCATCGTCTTCTAGAATATGAGCAAGCGCTGCGATATTCTCATCTGAGACGAATCGCCGTTTTTGATGCGACGTTTTCGGCCACGGATCGGCAAAAAGTAAAAAGCCCTTATTGATGGATGCCTCAGGCAAACGCTCCATTAAATGCTCTGCAGCTTCATTGTGCAGTCTTACATTTTGAGACCCGTTTTCCAGAAGCTTTCCAAGAAGCACGGCAACACCGTTTAAGAAAGGTTCACAGCCAATAATACCCACTTCAGGGTGCTGGCTTGCTTGCCACGCTAAATGTTCCCCTGCGCCGAAGCCGATTTCAAGCCAATATTTTTCAGATTTCCCATCAAATAAGGCGTCAAGATTTACCGGGTTTTCCTCTTCAGGAACGCGCAAACCCGGCAAGATCTCCTCTACGGCGTAACGCTGGTTTTTGCGAAGAGCTTTTCCGCGCCGACGACCGTAGAGAATACGTTTTTGATTTTCATCTGTTTGGGACATTGCACTACTTGGATAAATGAGAGATGAAATTAAAATGCAGATTGAAGTTGCTGGACAAGATCCAACTGCTCCCACGAGAAGCCACCATCATCTTCAGGGGCACGGCCAAAATGACCATAAGCAGCTGTTCTTGTGTATATGGGCCGGTTCAGCTTCAGATGTTCACGAATGCCACGAGGACTTAAATCCATAAGCTGCATCAAAACATCAGCAAGGCGCGCTTCTTCAACTTTACCTGTGCCATAGAGATCCACGTAAAGAGAGAGTGGTTTTGAGACACCAATCGCATATGACACTTGAAGACAACATTTGTCAGCGAGGCCAGCGGCAACAACATTTTTTGCAAGGTAGCGGGAGGCATAAGCTGCAGATCGGTCAACCTTGGTTGGATCCTTGCCAGAAAAAGCACCGCCACCATGGGGCGCTGCGCCGCCATATGTATCAACGATAATTTTGCGTCCGGTCAGACCTGCATCGCCGTCTGGGCCGCCAATGACAAACTTGCCTGTAGGGTTGACGTAAAATTCGTCTTCTGGGCACATCCAGCCGTCTGGCAGGACATCGGAAACATGTTTCCGAACGACTTCGCGAACTTCTTCAGTCTCAACACCATCAGCATGCTGGGTGGAGACAACGACAGAGGTCGCCCGAACCGGCTTCCCGTTTTCATAGGCGAGTGTGACCTGACTTTTGGAATCGGGGCCTAAAATGCTGTTGGCATCCGCATGGCGCGCATCAGCGAGTGATTTTAGAATGTTATGTGAATAGTAGATAGGCGCAGGCATTAAAACGTCGGTTTCGTTGACCGCGTAGCCGAACATAATACCCTGATCGCCAGCTCCTTCATCTTTATTTCCGGCCGCATCTACGCCTTGGGCAATATCCGAAGACTGCTCATGCAGGAAAATATCAACAGCAGCATTTTTCCAATGAAAGCCTTCTTGCTCATATCCGATTTCTCGAACAGCATTCCGGGCTGTTTCTTCGATTAAGTCTTTCGTGATGGCGCCGGGTCCCCGAACTTCACCTGCAAGAACAATCCGGTTTGTTGTTGTTAGGGTTTCGCACGCTACTCTTGAATACGGGTCTTGGGATAAATACAAATCCACGATGGAATCTGAAATACGGTCACAGACTTTATCGGGATGACCTTCCGACACGGATTCGCTAGTAAAGAGGTAATTGGAGTTTTTCACGTTAAGCCTCGGCTTTCTTATCAGTGATTGCTGCGAACTCAGGGTTCCGCAAATTGATGGATCTTGTGGGCAATTTAGCGTCAAACCGGGGCAGGTCAAGTACAGATTAATTTATGAAGTTAGACATGTAGCGATAAATACCGTTTTTTACTGTTCAGCTATGGCTTTAATCAGTTCCAGCACCCGCTTTCGAGTATCTTCATCTGATATACTGTAAAAGGCGCGCGCAAGTTGCTGTATTTCGCGTGTATTTACAGGCTGCTGTTCATAGGTTCCGTTGGTTTCGGATATCTGGCCGCCAGAAGATGATAGATGTTCGGGCATTTCTTCAAAGAAGAAAGCAGGCGGTACGCTCAACAGCTGGCTGATATCATATAGACGGCTTGCGCCAACACGATTGGCGCCTTTTTCATATTTTTGAATTTGCTGGAAGGTAAGACCAAGTTCTTTGCCAAGCTTTTCTTGGCTCATTCGCAAATAGTTTCTGCGTTCGCGCAGCTTATTGCCGACGTGGACGTCTACAGGATGATGTGACATGTCTCTCCCCCTTCACTTGATCTGCAACTCACACTTTAGGTGATTTAAGCGTTAGCTCGCGATTGTGCCTATTTTAAGTGAGAATAAGGTATTTATGACAATTGTGATATATTAAAATTCAACTAATTTCATCTATAAGTTGATTAAATTTGATTTTTAAATCTACGGATTAAGGCTGGTAATAGAAACAGCAGGGTTAAGCTTAACGGCAGAGTTTCCCCGGTCATCGAATAGAGAGTTCTATTTTCAATTGGCATTGGGATCTGCCCATCAATGACACCGGTTTGGGTGGGAAGAAATTTTTGAAGAACACGTCCATATCCATCAACGATCCCGGAAATTCCGTTGTTTGCAGACCGAATGAGGGCAACCCCTTGTTCAATGGCACGTGTGCGGCTGGTAAGAAAATGCTGATATGGGCCAGATGTATGCCCAAACCATGCGTCATTGGTCACATTTAAAATCCAGTCAAAGGACTCCTCATCATTTACCTCCCAAGGAAAGGCGACCTCGTAACATATTAAGACACGAGCGGGAGGGAGGCCTGTCACCTTCAAAATATTTGAGGCGCCTTCTTCTGGAAACGAGAAGTCTGACATGTTATCCAATACGGGAATGACGCTTGCGATACCGGATGCTTTGAGAAACCAACGCAGCGGTAGATATTCACCAAAGGGAAGTAAGTGGCGTTTGTCGTATTTTCCAAGGATCTCGCCGTCTGCATTTAACGCCTGTACACTATTCCAATATAATCTTCGGGTTGGATCTTTTCGCGGAGCACCGGTTATGATAGCACCGCCGTCTGGCACAAATGTTTTCAAGTAATTCTGAATGCGTTCATCGGTTGTCAGGAAGAAGGGGACCGCAGTTTCTGGCCAAATCAGATATTTAGCGTCCGACGGTGTCCGGCTGCTTAATTCCGTCAATCGGCGAACATGTGTAAAACGTGTTTTCGGTTTCCACTTATTTTTCTGTTCATTATTAGGCTGAACAATTCGAACTTGGCTGTTGTCGATGACCCCAAGATCAGGAGCCTGCAGCCGGACCGCACCGCCAATAAACAGTACTGCAATAAGGGCGCAATCTATGAGGATGAACCGGTTCTTAGCTTTACGAGAATAGGCGGGTTCCATCAGCAGAGCAGGGATACTACTCAGGAAAACTGTGAAAAGGGTCAATCCGTAAATGCCAACAAATGCGGTCCATTGTAAAATAGGGAGCGTATTTCCCCAGCTATACCCCGCAAGGTTCCAGGGAAGTCCTGTAAATATGGTGCCGCGGATATATTCGCTTAAAGTCCAAATGCTGGCAAATGCGAGGACCTTCACTATGCCGTGCACTTTTAATAAATACAGGGTTAGGGTCGTTAAACCGCAAAAAATAGCTAAAAATGCTGGCAATAAAAGTGTTGGTATTGGTATCAGCGCGGCATGAGCTTCGGCGTCAATGGTGAAGGAGACACCAATCCAGTATAGGCCAGCGATAAATTGTCCCCAACCAAACCACCAACCCATAAAAAATGCCTGCCATTTAGTTTTACTTTTTCCGGCCAGAATTAACAGGCCTGAAAAACAGACGGGGAGGAAAAATATCAGGTGGAGTGGTGCAAATGTTGTGGCCATCAGCAGGCCAAGGACAAATGAAATCGCGGACAGTTTCCAATAAGAAAGACTGTCTAAATCCACCTTAAATGCCTTCATTCAACGTCTGCCAAGAGTTCGGGTCGTCTACATATGCGGACCCGCTTGACTTTACGAGGGTCGGCATCAATTATTTCAAAATCAAGGCCGCTGGCATGGGGAATAATTTCACCGCGCACAGGGATATGACCCGCAAGCTGGAAAACCAAACCGCCAACAGTGTCCACTTCCTCATCTTCATCTTCTGGCAAAAGATCAATTTCTAGAAGTTGTTCAAGCTCTGTAATGGATGCGCGGGCATCCGCTTCAATATTTCCGTTTCCTGCGACAACAATAAGCGGGCCTTCCTGCTCATCATGTTCATCTTCGATATCGCCAACGATTTCTTCAACCAAATCTTCAATGGTGACAAGTCCATCTATACCGCCATATTCATCGACGACCGTTGCCATATGGATATGGGTTGCCCGCATTTTCAAAAGAAGATCTTGCAAGGACATTGAAGGGGGTACAAAAAGCACCTCACGGCGGAAATTTTGCCAGTTGGTTTTATCTTCGGTTCCCCAGAAATTGATAAGATCCTTAATATGGAACATGCCCAAAACATTATCGAGAGTGTCTTCAAAAACGGGCAGTCTTGAATGATTGGTTTCTGCAAAGCGGGCAACAACCTGATCAAGAGTAAGGCTAATATCAATAGCTTCGATATCCGCCCTTGGGATCATAACATCGCTAATATCAATGTCGCCAATGCCCAGAATGTTGGTCAGCATTGCTTTTTCAGCAGGATTTATTTCTTGTTCCGGATCATCATGTTCCTCGATTAATTCTTCGAGGGTTGACCGAACACTACTATCTGGTTGTTGGGATAAGCCCAATGCTCTGAACAAGCGGTGGAACAAGCCCATTTGTTCGGTAATTGTACCGTTGGTCGGGGCATTATCAGACGAGTTGTTTGCGGGTATATGGTCAGTCATGATCTGTTTATATGATTATTCTTCTAACTATTGCTTAAAATATACGGATTGTCGATGTTCAACTTTGCAAGAATTTGAACTTCAAGTAGTTCCATGCGCTCGGCATCGGTGTCATCAATATGATCGTATCCCAGCAAATGAAGCACGCCGTGAACGGTCAAATGGGCGAGATGATCATCGAAACTCTTTCCCTGTGTTTTAGCTTCTGCAGAAACGGTCTCCTCTGCAAAGGCAATATCGCCAAGGCAAAGGGGTTCTTTAAACATGAGAGTATCTTGTAAATTTTCCAGCGTTAATTCGGTGTCTGGAAAAGAGAGTACATTTGTCGGGGCGTCTTTATCACGGTAATCTGCATTTAAAATTTGGATTTCGCGATCACCGGTAAACAGAAAGCTGACCTCCACATTTGTATTTGCGGGAACATCGTTCAAGTTAAATTCAGGTAGAACATGCTGCAGGGTGGCTATGAGAATATCTTGGGTTCTCCGCCGACCGGTATCTCCCAATTGCAGCCAATAGCCATCTTCTACAGATATACTCGCCTCGCAGCCAAACGGGAGCGGATTTGTTTTTGATGAAATAGGGGTGTCGGGTGTCAAATTTTTAATCCTGAAAAGAAGCGGGCAGTTGCAATCATGGGCTGGAATTGGCCCTAATCATTCCCGTTCTTTTTCTTGGCTTGAATTTCGAGATTAAGTTTCTTTTCCCGGTCATGTTCCCCGTAAGCCCGGACAATCCGTGTAACCAGAGGATGCCGAACCACGTCGGCCTCGCCAAAGTCGATAATATCCACACCTTTGACGCCTTTGAGAATCCGTACAGCTTCTTTAAGACCAGAGGGAACACCGAGGGGTAAATCCACCTGCGATAAATCACCAGTTACCGCCATAGAAGAGTTTTCGCCCATTCGGGTGAGCAGCATCTTCATCTGTACGGGCGTTGTGTTTTGCGCTTCATCGAGAATAATGGCAGCGTTAGACAATGTCCGTCCGCGCATAAAGGCAAGGGCGGCCACTTCAATTTCCCCGTTTTCAAGGCGTGTTACCACTTCTTCTGCAGGGAGCATGTCATAAAGGGCATCATACAAAGGCCGCAGATACGGATCGATCTTGTCGCGCATGTCACCGGGAAGGAAGCCCAGTTTTTCGCCGGCTTCAACAGCAGGGCGGGCGAGAATGATCCGATCCACTTTATTTTCGATCAGCATGGCTACAGCATTTGCCACCGCAAGATAGGTTTTCCCTGTTCCCGCAGGGCCCAGTCCAAAGACAAGCTCGTGTGTGTGAAGGGATTTGACATAGTAAGATTGATTAGTAGACCGAGGCGTAATCCGGCGCCGTTTGGTGACAATCATTGATCCTGTCGCGGCCACAGAACTTCGTGTGCCATCTGCCGCAGGAAGATCCTTTGCCATGCGCATAGCTGCATCAACTTCGCCTTCGGTAACATCGAACCCTGCTTCAAGTCGCTTATAGAGATCTTCCATAACTTGCATGGCTATTAGGCGCATTTCAGATGAGCCCGTGATGGCCATCTTGTTGCCACGCGGGGTTACGGAAACACCTAAACCTTGTTCAATTCGGGCGAGATGTTTGTCATGCTCGCCAACAAGCTGAGCCAGCAAATGATTGTCGTCAAACTCAATAAGAGTCACTTTTTCCTTGGATTCTTTTTTGCTTTTTGGATCAGTTACCGAGTTCGACACAGTCTCTCCTTAAATTAAGCAGCGTTTTCGGTGCTACTGGATTTTAAAATTCCGCGCAATGAATTGGCGTTCCCTTCGTCAATGGTGACTTCAGCAATACGTCCGATACGATGCGGCGGTGATTGAACATAAACCGACTGCATATAGGGACTGCGACCAATCAACTGTCCCTCGCGTTTGCCAGCACGCTCCAGCAAAACGGGCATTGTTTTGCCTTCAAACGAGCGATTAAATTCAATCTGTTGTTCGTTTAGCAATGCCTGCAATCGTGCAAGGCGTTCCGTCTTCACATCTTCGGGGACCATTTGTCCCTCTAGTGCGGCGGCGGGTGTTCCAGGGCGCGGGCTATATTTGAAGCTATAGGCCTGAGAGTACTTAACGTCGCGGATGAGCTGCATTGTATCTTCAAAGTCTTGCTCAGTCTCGCCGGGGAAACCAACAATAAAGTCGCCAGACAGCGCAAGGTCTGGCCGGTAAGACCGTAATTTTTCAATGATACCGCGATACTGATCACCTGTATGTCGGCGGTTCATTGCCTCAAGTATTTTATCAGACCCTGCCTGTACGGGCAGATGCAGATATGGCATGAGAACATCAACGTCCCGGTGGGCCTGACACAGATCTTCTGTCATTTCTAAGGGATGCGATGTCATGTAACGCAATCGCTCCAACCCCGCAATTTCCGACAGTTTATAGATGAGGTCGGTAAGGTTGCGGGATGTGCCGTCACCATCAAGGCCGTGATAAGCGTTCACGTTCTGGCCGAGCAATGTAATCTCTCGAGTTCCGGCGTCAATCATCCGTTTGGCTTCATCGATGATTTCAGGGGTGGAGCGAGAAAATTCAGCGCCCCGTGTATAGGGAACAACACAAAAGGCGCAAAATTTATCGCAGCCTTCTTGAACAGTCAGAAAAGCACTGAGATTTTTATCAATGGCATCGGCGGGCAAAAAGTCAAATTTGGGCTCAACCGGGAAGTCAGTGTCCAGAACCTTACCTGATCCACGGCTGACTTCTGCCAGCATTTCAGGCAATTTATGATAGGACTGCGGACCAAATACCATGCTGACGTACGGGGCGCGTTTTATGATCTCAGCACCTTCAGCTTGCGCCACACACCCGGCCACTGCAATCAGCATATCGCCGCCGCCAGCCGCTTCTTTTTTACGGCGGGTATTGCGCAGGCGTCCAAGTTCCGAAAATGTTTTTTCAGAAGCTTTTTCGCGAATATGGCATGTGTTCAAAATTGCCATATCGGCTTGATCTGGAGTTGATGTCAGAGAATATCCTAAAGGAGATAAAATGTCGGCCATACGGGCAGAGTCATACACATTCATCTGGCAGCCATATGTGGAAATGTACAGTTTCTTGGTCACTCGTCCTCACTGATCACAATTACGTGGAATTGAGAGTTGGCGAAAGAAATAACAATCGCTTATTAACCGCGTTTTTTAACAGCAATTTCTCAAAGAATGAAGAAATTGATGAAAAAAGTCAAAAATCAATCAATTATTCAGCTACATTGGGCTCTGGACGGTTGGTCATTGCCCTTGAGAGC
>CAJXWA010000149.1 GCA_913062525.1 uncultured Alphaproteobacteria bacterium
CTTCTGCCCTTTCTGAATGGTTGGGTCATGTATGCAGTTGTTTGGGGTGTTGCGGGGGCGGCTCTCTCTACGGGTATTCCCTTGTCGGACGGATTAGCCATGCGGCTTGGGCAGCTTCTGGGTTTGGAGTTTGGCAAGGTTAGGCGCTGGGGATCTTTTAGTTTTATCGTCGTCACGCTCACTGTTGGTTGGATGGCAGATCATTATGGATTAAAGGCAATTTATATTGCCATGCTGATAACATCCATTGCGCTGGTTTTTGCAGCCTACTCTGTGCCGCGTATTCACACCAAGCCCTCGGGCAATAAGGCGCCGTTTTTCAAGCCATTGAGCCTGCCAAATTTCCCTTTGTTTTTGGTAACTGTTGCGTTGCTACTATCAACCCACGCCACCCTTTATGCCTTTAGCGCCATTTACTGGAAATCTCTTGGATATAGCAACACGGTTATTACAGGTCTGTGGGTGGTGGGCGTTATAGCAGAAATTGGTATGTTTAGTGCGTCTGCTGGATTAATTAATCGTTTTGGTGCCATGCCAATGATTATAGTTGCTGCGATGGGCGGAATTGTTCGTTGGACATTACTCGCATACGGGACCAGCTTGCCAGCGCTTATTGTGGGGCAAACCTTACATGCCTTCACCTTCGCGCTGCTCTATATGTCGCTCATTGCGTATATGAGTAAACGTGTTCCTCCGGAAATCTCGGCATCGGCTCAAGGATTGTATGACAGTTTGTCCATGGGGATTTTCTTTGGCGTCCTGACGATGGCGTCTGGCTATGTTTTCAAAATTTCACCAACTTACGCCTTTTTGCTCATGACAGGTTGTTCAGTTGTCGGGCTGATTTTGTCGATTTTCTTACTGTATCGCGTTAGGCGATCGGAGAGAGAGCTTTAAGAAAAGGGCGTCATCTGGAAGCCTTTTTTCGTGCCATTACTCAAAAATTTCACCTGATTTTTCTCAAAAATGGCAGCTGTAATCCGTCCGCCTCTTTTGTAGCTTCCCGTATCTATACCAACGCGGTGATCCTGTATGACGGGGCGATATTTTGGGGTAATAGTATGGCCATGTACCACTAAAAAGTCTTTTTGAGCTCCTTTCCAGTGCAGAAAGGGATCTCGTATCCAGTGCATATCCTCTTGGCTTTGCTCCTCCAACTCTACATCCATTTTGAGACCAGCATGCACGCAGACGATGGGCCCAATTTTCACTTTGTCCTGAAGGTACCTCATAAAGTCGGCGTGTTTTTTTGGATAATGATCCCGAAAGAGTTTCAGCAAATCGTCATTGGAAGCGTTAAGCGGAATTTCAATTCTCTGATACTGCAAATAACTGGAAACCGTATAGAGGCCACCGTTCCGCCACCACAAATCACCGCGGGTTCCTGTTTGGGTTAAGGCTTCTTGAACCAAGACTTCGTGGTTGCCGCGCAAATAGGTTTCAGTGTGGGCTTGTTCGGTATTCTTTAGGCGCCGGCTTGCCAATAATTCAATAACCTCTGCAGAACCGGCTCCCCGATCTGTGTAATCACCGAGAAATACCAAGTGATCATTGGACACGGGATTGGCTGTTCTATATCGATCAACCAGCGCTAAGACTTTTACGAGCCGATTAAGCTGCCCATGGATATCACCAATTGCAATGACACGTGTGTTCTCCGGTAATGTGACCCGGATCTTCTTTTTGGGGAACAATCTTAACATAAATTCGTCGTCTCGTATTTGCGGTGAAGTAGCGGGCAGTGGGATATTACGACTGTTGCTTCGTGACATCATTGAACCCAGCAGGGTTGGTACTTATGTGTTTCTTCTGTATAGGGAATAAGTAGCATGTTACCGGTGTCGTATAAATCCCGGAAACAAAAATCGTTTCCAAGCGGAGAAGAAGAGTGACCCAAACGCCAAAACCGAACACTATAAAAACAGATGCACATGAACGTCAGAAAACGTCTGTCCTCTATGGTCGGTTGTTGCGTGAATATGTCTTGCAATACAAATGGCGTCTTGTAGCTGCCGTATTTTTTATGATCATTGGCGCTATTACCACTGCGGCGACAGCTTTCATTATGAAGCCCATCGTGGATGAAGTTTTCTTCGATAAAAACCCTGAGGTTATTTTATATACGACGTTGGCCGTTGTTGTGATCTTTTCGCTGCGCGGCATGGCTTCTTATGGGCAAGCTGTGATGATGAATTGGGTGGGCACGCGGGTGATTGCCAAGATTCAATCAAACCTATTTGCGAAACTTGTGATGGCGGACTTGGCATGGTTCCATGAAAATTCTACCGGGCAGCTCATATCGCGATTTGTCTTTGATACGAATTTACTTCGTCAAGGTTCGACGCAAACTCTTGTGGTTATGACCAAAGACAGTTTGACTGCTCTGTTTTTGATTGCCTCTCTTTTTTATTATGATTGGAAGATGGCGCTTTTCATTTTTATAGCCCTTCCACCGGGCGCCCTGGCCATTCGTCAGCTGGGAAAAAGGTCAAGAAAAGCCTCCGCTAAGGTGCTTGACCAGACAGCGACTTTTAGTACGTTTTTGGAAGAAGCCTTCCAAGGTATCCGCGTGATCAAGGCTTACGGGACAGAAAATAAAACGAAAGCTGCGGGCGACGTGGAAATCGAAAATCGCTTTAAATACCAGTTCAAAGCTATGCGAATTCAAGCGACGAGCAACCCTATAGTGGAAAGCCTCTCTGGTTTAGTGATTGCAGGTATTATTTTTTACGGTGCCAGCAGTGTTACCGCTGGCGAAACGACACCGGGTACATTTTTCGCATTTATTACGGCCGTAATGTTAGCCTATCAGCCCATTAAGAGTGTGGCGAAAATTGCACCTCAAATGCAAAACTCTCTCGCTGCTGCTCAGCGGATATTTGACCTTCTTGATATCGTTGATGAAGTTACTGAGAAAGCTGATGCCACGCCGCTTGAGCTTCATCAAGGGCGGATTGTTTTTGACAAAGTAGCCTTTGCCTATGACAGCGAAGAGCCGGTTCTTAAAAATATATCACTAGAACTTGGCGCTGGACAAAGGGTGGCACTGGTTGGCCCATCAGGGGGTGGCAAGTCGACTATATTGAATCTGATGCCGCGTTTCTACGATGTTAGCGCTGGAAAAATAACCGTCGACGGGCAAGATATCAGGGATGTCACGATCCAGTCATTACGCGAAAAATTCGCACTGGTTAGTCAGGATATTTTCCTGTTTGACGATACCATTGCGGCCAATATTGCTTATGGCAGAGAAGACGTCAGTGAAGACGAAATCATTGAAGCGGCAAAATCAGCTGCGGTTCACGATTTTGTAGAAACGCTGCCTGCCGGATATAACACTAGAGTTGGCACTGATGGCGTTCGGTTGTCTGGTGGTCAGAAACAGCGCATTGCCATTGCCCGTGCCATGCTGAAAGATGCCCCCATCTTGTTGCTCGATGAGGCAACTTCGGCGCTGGACACGGAAGCTGAGCGTAAAGTTCAAATTGCTCTCTCGCGCTTGATGAAAGAGCGAACATCTCTTGTTATTGCCCATAGACTATCAACCATTCTTGATGCTGATCTCATTTACGTAATTGTTGAGGGGCAAGTGGCAGAAAGTGGATCGCATAAAGAATTGCTCGAAAAACAAGGTGTCTATGCAGATCTGTATAATAACCAGTTTGGCGGTAATGCGGTTCCCATAGGACACAAAACCGGAGACCGTTTGATTGATTAAGTAGGCTGCTTGCGGTTTTTAAGAAAAGTTTCGATTTGAGATAAAACGTAAGATACGGGAAGGGCGTCACCGCCCGACTGTGACGGCGCCTCGCAGATAGGTGCTCCGGGCGGTGTGCTTTTCAGACATAGGGTGTTTTCACCCCAAGGGCCATATACAGCGGGCTTCCCAATACCAAAAAGTCCGACAGTGGGTGTGTTTACAGCAACGGCTATATGCATTAGACCGGAACATTACCTACAAACAGCTGGGCTTTTGATAAAAACGCTGCGGCTTCTGACGCGGTGGTTTTGCCCACGAGGTCATTGACTTGATTTTCAGGCACCCTTCAACAACGGGCGCTGCTTGCGCTTCCTCACCGGGGGCGCCAAAAATAGCAACCCGCGCTCCGGCATAGGCTGCCCCTTCGGCAGTCAAGGCCTTTGCTAACGATAGATAGTTTTCATTGTGCCATTGTTTGTCTGGGAAATTAGCTGTTGGCGCAAAGGCAATGATAGGGCGGCTGTCGCTGGATAGACTAAGCTTGCTCGCTGTTATGTCTAGCTGAGCGGCGGTTGGGGTTATGGAAGGTCCAAGCGGAAAATCCAGCCCGATCATGGCGGCGTTGACGACGGCTTTATGTATGGTGTCATTTCCGCCTCGCCAGATGTGGCGATGACGTGCTGGCAGGATCCCGAACAAACTGGATCTGAAATCAACAATTCGGTGCCAATATCTAGGACCCGTTTGATAAAGCGCATCTAGCCAGTGTTTGCTATATTTCTTCTTCTTCAGGGGAATGACCCGCTCAACGCCCTCAAAGTTTTCAAAAATATCTTTGGGAATATGCCCGCAAACAACTGTAATCGGTATATGAGGCTCTCTGTCCACCAGATATTTGAGCACACCAGTTGTTAATACCGCATCGCCAAGGCGGTTAGATGTTACAAATAAGCTGCGTTTCATGCAGAACCCTCGAAATAGTCGTTATTGATCTATTGAACTGTCGTAGAATGACTTTTATACGAATAAGCAGACGGAACCCATATTTTTATTCATCCAAACACAAAGCAACACAATGCAACGCAAAATATCTAACTGGTGGTTGGTGCGCCATGCCCCGGTTCCCTTGAAGACTCTATATGGACAGCAAGACGTTGAGGCTGAATATACGGATCATACAGCCTTTAGTTGGCTTGCAAATGCGCTGCCAATCGAGGCGCGTTGGATTGCAAGCGATCTGTCGCGATGTGTGGACACAGCAGGTACAATATTGGAAGCGGCAAATAATGAATATGTGAATTTACAAACATGCAAAGCCCTCCGGGAACAGAATTTTGGCGATTGGCAAGGGTATACCTACGCGGAGATTGAGCAAGGTGATCCAGAAACCTATATGTCCTTCTGGAAAGATCCCGCAAAAAACAGGTCGCCCGGCGGCGAAAGTTTTGAAGATCTCGTGGCTCGGGTTTGTCCAGTTCCTATGGCCTACCAGCAAAAAATACAGTGCACTAACACTGTAATAGTGGCCCATGCTGGAACCATCCGAGCCTTAGTTGCGAACGCTTTGGATTTGGATGCCAATGCGGCGCTTCGCTTGGAAATAGCACCCTTGTCGCTCACCAAATTGACCCTTTATGAAGCCGATGGCGGGGAGCATTGGCAGGTTTCATGGATCAACCGAATTAGTAACGGTTAGTCTTCACCGCTGACGCCAGCATCGGCGAATGTTGCCATGCCTACGTGGGTCGCAATGGCTCCCTTAACAATGCCCAGAGCCAACGCCGCGCCAGAGCCTTCACCCAAGCGCATTCCTAGATTTAAGAGGGGTGATTTGTTCAGTTTTTCGAGTAGATGAATGTGGCCGGGTTCTGCTGAAACATGACCGGCGATGCAGTGATCTAGGGCTTTAGGGTTAGCTTTGGCAAGAACTGCCGCAGCAGCGCATGTGACAAAACCATCCAAAATAACGGGAATTGAATTGTAACGAGCCGCGAGGATGGCTCCCGCCATTGCGGCAAGCTCACGGCCACCCAAACATCGGAGAATTTCAACGGGATCACTCAATATCTCTCGGTGCCGCTCGATGCCTTTGTCAATGACGCGCGCTTTATGGGAAACCCCAGCTGCATCTACGCCAGTTCCAGGTCCTGCCCAGTGTTGTCCGCCGCCGCCGAATAGCGCAGTGCAAAGGGCCGAGGCAACTGTTGTATTGCCAATACCCATTTCGCCCACCACCAGAAAATCTGAGCTCGGCTTCACAGCATTCCAGCCATTATTCAGGGCATTTACACATTCAACTTCAGTCATGGCGGCAGCGGTTGTGAAGTCTGCTGTTGGTACCTCCAATTGCAGTGGATGAACTGAAAAATGGGCACCAAATGCCTTGGCTAGTTGGTTGATTGCGGCCCCACCATTTTCGAAATTTCCGACCATTTGGGTTGTAACTTCAGGGGGAAAAGCTGAAATGCCTTGAGCGCAAACACCATGATTTCCAGCGAAAATAGCAATCTGTAGTTGTTTGAAGCATGGAAGGTGTTTTCCTTGCCATGCGGCCGTCCAAATGGCGATATCTTCAAGTGTGCCGAGTGAGCCCGCTGGTTTTGTTAGCTGCGCATTTCTGTCTTTAGCTATGTTTTCTGAAGACACGTTTTTGGAGGGGAGCTTGGCAAGTTTCTCACGGAATTGATCGAGGTCGGTGAATGGCATTGGACTGTCCTGACGGCAACTGAACGAATAAGAAATGCATTTTAGTGAGCAGCTCCAGAAACGCAACATATACAGTTGGCATACCTTCTTGTTAGTGCCTTCTTTTGTATTAGTTCTTGTGAGGTGTTGAAGCAAAAGTGCTAATGTGGAATGATCGTTCAAAATAGAATGAATCAGTTTGATAACTTGGAGAGTAGAATTATGAAGATCGAAAAAATGGAAGCCGGTGCAAAGTTCCCAGAGTTTTCCATATCATTGGTTGCTGGCGGTGAGCAAAAAATAGGGGGCTCGAACGATGATAATAGGTGGCAACTCGTTGTTGTTTATCGAGGACTCCATTGCCCACTTTGCGCAAAATATTTGACACAGCTTGAAGCGCTTGCGGACGAATATGATCAAGCGGGAGCAAATGTCATCGCGATTTCAGGCGATGGAATTGAAAAGGCCGCGGAGCAAGTTACTAAGGGAACGTTGAAAATTGATATTGGGTATGGGCTTACGATTGAGCAGATGAAAGAACTAGGTCTTTATATTTCTCACCCAAGGTCGCCAGCGGAAACGGATCAACCTTTCCCAGAGCCGGGTCTCTTTGTCATACGTCCTGATGGGACTGTTCAGATCATCGATATCTCGAATGCACCCTTTTCCCGCCCAGACCTCAGTGCGATTCTTAGAGGTGTCGGTTTTGCGAAAGAAAAAAATTATCCGATAAGAGGTACTTTCTAGTTGCACTAAATGTGATATATTTGTTACGTATTGTTACGAAAGTGCGTTTTTGGTAATGTATGGTGAAGAAAACAATTCTTCGGTGTGATACGAGCTCTGTAGGAAAAATGTATAACGCGTAATTAGAGAATTGAACCAATTTTAATGTCTGTGAATGTTTATGCAAGTCATAATAACTCTGATTTGTTGTCGATAATGGGTTGAAAAGGAAGTTTTATTTTGAACCCTATTGAGGGAATTACTTTTTTTTCAGTTTGATTTGTTCTTGGGGGGCAAAATGAGCCCTTCGGGGGACTATCAGTGTTTGATCACGTTTCTGTGAACACAGAGTTAATTTGAAAGTAATTTGAATTAATTCTGGCTTAATAGGTAAGCAAGTGAAAAAATTGTGTTTAAGTGGATGTGTGTGATTAGAAGTTTTGAGGACTGGGCATAATGCAAGAAATCAGTGCTGTGCAGTCGGATGTAGAAATACGCGACGGTATAGAATGCAGAGTAAAGTGGTTTAATACAGCTAAAGGTTTTGGATTTGTTGAGCCGCTTGATGGAACAGGGGATGCTTTCGTGCATATTTCCATCCTACAAAGCAAAGGGTTGCAGGGATTGCCTGAGGGGGCGCCTATTGTCTGTGATCTGAGCGGTGGGGCACGAGGTCAGCAGGTGCAACGAATTCACGATTTGGGTCCTGCACCGGTGCTGGACCAAAGAGAAGGCGATACGGAACTCATCGAAGGGACTGTAAAGTTTTTTAATACCGAAAAGGGATTTGGTTTTGTAACCCCCGATGATGAGAGCCGCGATATATTTGTGCATATGAAAGCTCTTGAAAAGTCGGGTCTTGGTATTCTTGAGGCAGCGCAAAGGGTTCGTCTGAACGTGACAAGCGGCGAAAAAGGTCCTTTAGCTGAGGGCGTTGAACTTCTCTAAAGAAACCTGTTTTAAGTCTTTGGCGTGAATTCCCACTTGTGAATAAACAAGCTGAGGATTTACGCCAAAAACATATCTGCCCTAATGTTTAAGACTTGCCATAGCACCGTCTTGCAGGCACCCTTCATATGGGTTTGAAAAAACACCTGAAAAAAGAACCAATAAAAAATATCAGGAGATGAAAAATGGCAGACATTCTCGCAGGCGTTCGTGTGCTCGATTTTGGTCGCTATATTGCTGGACCGTATTGCACCACAATTATGGCGCAGCTCGGTGCTGAAGTCATACGGATTGAAAAACTAGACGGTAGTGAAGATCGTTTTATGACACCGGTAAGTGAGACCGGCGACGGCGGTATTCTCATGCAAATGGGAAATAGTAAAAAGGGCATGACCCTGAACCCCATGAAACCTGAAGGCCGCGAAATTATGGAGCGGTTAGTGAAATCTTGTGATGTTGTGGTTGCCAATTTACCCGTTGATACATTGGTCGCTATGGGACTTGATTACGAGAATTTAAAAACCATAAAAGAAGACATCATTCTGACCCACCAATCTGCATTTGGAGATAGCGGGCCGTATAAAGATAGGGTTGGTTTCGATGGTATAGGGCAAGCAATGTCCGGTGCCATGTATATGTCCGGAGAGAACGGTGTGCCGCGTAAGCTCAATAGTCCTTATGTGGATTATATGACCGCACTTACAGGCTGCATTGGAACGCTGGCTGCGATTATGCACCACCGGGCAACTGGTGAAGGCCAGCTGGTTATGGGATCGCTATTTGGATCTTCCATATTGGCTTCAGCAGTAACTCTTCTTGAGCAAGCCATGTTATCTGAAAACCGCGAAGGTATTGGTAATCGTGGTTATAACGGCGG
>CAJXWA010000150.1 GCA_913062525.1 uncultured Alphaproteobacteria bacterium
CAACGATCAATAACGCTGCGTTCAATTTCTTATTCATTAGGGGGCTACCTTATGAGTTAACGTTTCATGATGTCGTATGACTGTGTCAGCAGATCCCCATCGGCATTCCCAAAGGGCACATAGCTATCTTTATCTTTAATGCAGAGATATTGGTGTAGCGCCCAGTAGACTGTTGGAAAGGCCAGCTCTCCCCACGGGATTGTATCCCACGTAAAAAGCGCCACTTCCAGAGATTCTGGGCCTGCTGAAAATTCCGGCGCCTCAAGTTCAGCCCGATACATCATCTGCACCTGACTAATATGAGTAATGTTATAGACACCCAGAAGATCACGGATTTTGATATGAGCATTGGCCTCTTCAAAGGCTTCCCGAATGGCGCCCTCTTCTGTAGTTTCTTTCTGCTCCATAAATCCAGCAGGTAACGTCCAAAAGCCTTTGCGCGGATTTATCGCTCGTCTACATAACAGGAATTTGTCTTCGAAAGTAACAACAGAGCCCACAACAATTTTCGGATTAACATAATGAACCCATCCGCAATCTGTGCAGACATCCCGTTCAAAATCGTCACCTTCCGGAATTTCTTTTGCAAACTTAAAATCTGCAGGATTCGTTGATGCCACCGAAATCACCTTTTCCTATAGCTAGGCTAGAGCATTAAACGTAACACTAAACACGAATATCAACGTTGCGGCCAATACCGCTAAACTTCATATCAGGTTGATGGTCTTTAAGGACCACAGGCTTTATTGCTTTTTCAACGGGTTTTACCTGCTGTCCAGCATCAGTCGACTGACGGCCAAGCATTCTGCCTGACAGTGTGACATTACTCGACATGCTCCCCGATATTTTTACCATCTGCCCCGTGCCTCAATTAGTGCGGGTTTCTACCCACCCGTAAAGTATCAATTTTGGGCGGGTTGTGAAAGGGCCTTTATCGCCCTCGTTACATTTGCATAGAGAGGTGCATTTTCAGGGACGAGTGATTGCATTTTCTGCCAATGTTTCAGAGCAATTTCAGGATTTCCCGCTTCCACTTCAGCTAATCCAATATACCAATGCGCTTCAGCAACAGTATCATCCAGTGTCAAAATTTTTCTATAAATCCTGATTGCATCAACTGGAGGCGGCCCATCAGCACCAGCATTTTGAACCAAAGATAGGGCTTGCAAAATGAGCGGTAAAGGATCTTTGGATTTCATTTCAGCCGCTCGCGCGTAGGCACTGGCCGACTTCCCATAATCCCGTTGAACGCTATAGGCTTTACCAAGTTTCATAAGACCGTCAAATTCTGGTTCATTTTGCATGCGCTCTTCAAGCCTTAGAACCATAGACTGGATCATTTCCTGACGGTCGCTTTCAGACATCTCTGCGGCTGCTTCCCGGTCAGCACGAGTTGGTCCAGCATCTGCTGTTTGCACGACTTGTTTTTCCGCCAAGATTGCCGCCACATCTCTGCCCACAATCTTCGCGGCTTGAGAAATACGAGCTTGCAATATTTTCATGAACGGCGCATCGGGATCACTATCCCGGTACAGGGAAACCCAAGCATCAAGCGCCTTCGCTGTTGCGCCTTCTTGCGCGTCATATTCCGCCAAGTAATAGCGGGCACCGGGGTGTTGCGGATCAAGGCGCGCGCCCCGCGTAAAGGCTTCAAGGGAAGCGTCACTAATAGTACCACGGGCCGCATAATAAAAATTCTCACCAGCGGCCACATACAAATCCACATCCGTTGGATCTAAGCGAGTGGCTTGCATATACGTGTTCGCCGCCTCTTGAAAACGCCGCATGCGAGACAAAGTTCTTCCCAGCAAAACCCAGCCATCCAGATTATCAGGTTGTTCTTGCAACTTCTCTGCGAGACGTTCCACAAGACTTTCAAAGTCTTGCCCGGCAAAATCCCGCTTCTCTTTTTCAATATCTCGGCTCGCGAGAGGCTTTGATGGCAACTCAGGTGAGCCCAAATACTGATACAAGCCAAAAGCAGTACCAAAGACAAGAACCACAAGGCCGGCCGCAAGTATGGGTTGCCGGGTAACGGATTTAATGCCGCCAATATCATCGCTTTTGCCAACTCGCAAAATTCGGCGCTGTATATCTAACCTAACAGGAGCCGCATCAGCTTCATTAACAACACCGCGAGCGACATCTGCATCGAGTTCGGTCAACTGCTGTTTATAAACGACAATTCCTTGTTCCGTTCTGGATACAGAATTAGAGTTTTGACGCAGAAATGGGACAAACAGCAACAGGGCCGCAAGGACACTAATAATACAAAATACTAACCAGATCATGGCTGACCTCTTTTACTGTCATCTTCGGCAATCAGCTTATCAAGCTCCGCCATTTCAGCGGTCGATAACGGTTCTGAAGGTGGTTTACCAATTTGGTCTGCGGATTTACGTCGCAGAAAACGGATCATTAAAAATCCACCGAAAATTAGCACAACAAAGGGAGCTAGCCACAATACCAGTGTTTGCATTTTAAAGGGCGGGTTCAACAAAACCCAATCTCCGTAGCGGGAGACCAAGAATTGACGCACTTGATCGTCACTATCACCGGCAAGGACCCTCTCGCGAACGATGCCGCGTAGATCTTTTGCAAGACCGGCATTGCTGTCCATGATCGACTGATTTTGGCAAACAAGGCAGCGGATGCCTTCTGAAATGTTACGTGCCCGTTCTTCGCTCACGGGGTCGGCAAGCCGTTCCTCAACAAACACAGCGTTAGCGAAGCCTGCAAACCCAATAGTGAAAAGCAGAAGAGTTGCATAGATTGGCAATGATTTTGCTCGTTTCAGCCTAAAACTCATCCTGCATCTCCGGTAAGTCTTGGTAAGATACGAGTTTTGAGATCTTTTTCAGTGATAGGGCCGATAATCTTGTCCAAAATGGTACCATCTGGTCCCATGATGAAGGTTTCTGGAACCCCGTAAACGCCAAAATCTATTCCAACGCGGCCTTTAAGATCCATACCAGTACGCTTGTAAGGGCTGCCGTTCCTTTTCAGCCATTTTGCTGCGGCTTCGGGTTTGTCCTTATAGTTCAAACCATAGATATCAATCTTTCCCTGACGGCTTAATTCCATCAAGGTTGGATGCTCTGCAAGGCAGGCAACGCACCAGGACGCGAAAACATTCAGCAGGGTAATCTTGCCTTCTTTCAAGTTCTCACTTGAAAGATCATCACCGTACCCCGGAACTGCCGGCAAAGCAAAAGAGGGTGCCTTTTTATCTAACAATTCCGATGGAATTTCCTTCGGATCCAAGTAAAAAAGAGCGTAGAACATTACGCCTGCAATCACCATAAACGTCAGTATGGGGGTCATAAAACTCAACTTCATAATTACGCCCCTGCAGCTTTTGCTTGTTTTTCAATTGTTTTTTTGCGGGCTTTCGCCGCGCCAATTCTGAAACGTCTATCGCTCAAGCTAAATCCGCCGCCGATAAACATGACAATGGCACCGAACCAAATCCACGAAATGAAAGGCTTGTGATAAATACGGGTCGCATAGCCACCCTTACCGTCTTCTTCGCCAATCACCACGTATAAATCGGCAGACATCATGGGCCAAATCGCTGCTTCCGTCGTCTCCATGGGCGGAGATTGGTAAACCCGTTGTTCCGGATCGAGCTCCGCAACTAACACACCGTCTTTACTGGCTTTAAAACTGCCCCGCAGAATATCGTAATTGGGACCCTTCAAGCGCTCTGCGCCGCCAAATTGGAAGTCATAACCACCGACCGTTACCGTCTCGCCGGGCATCATGACGCCAAGTTTCTCGCTCTGCCAGGCTTCTGACGCGGTAATACCTAAGACAACCATTGCAACACCCAAATGGGCAATCGTCATGCCGTATGCACTTCTAGGCAGGTTCAAAAATCGTTTTAAACTTTGGCGTAAGCTAGTTCTGAACAACTTAATCCGATCGCCGAGTTCAGTTAGAACAGACGCAACCAACCACGCGAATAACCCCATGCCAACAAAAGCCAGAATTGGCCCATCATCGACAATCCACCAGGTCACGCCAACAATCATCACCACGAAGGAAAGCGCCAACTTCAAGCGAGATAAAACGCCCTTCAAATCACCCCGTTTCCACGGAAGAAATGGCCCAAATGCAAGAGCTATAACCAGCGGAATAGCCAATGGCAAAAAAGTCGAGTTAAAGTAAGGAGGCCCTACCGAGACCTTGGCCCCGGATATGGCGTCCAGAAAAATAGGATACAATGTTCCCAGCAAGACTGTAGCCGCTGCCGTTGAGAGCAATAGATTGTTTAAAACCAATGCCCCCTCGCGGCTTATGGGGGCGAATAAGCCGCCGCCTTTCATAGACGGAGCCCGAACTGCATATAAGGTGAGCGAGCCGCCAACCACGACAAACAAAAAGCCTAGAATAAACACACCGCGTGCAGGATCTGATGCGAACGCGTGAACCGAGTTTAAAACCCCAGACCGCACGAGGAAAGTACCAAGCAACGACAAACTAAACGCAATGATCGCCAGCAAGATCGTCCAATTTTTAAGGGCGTCCCGTTTTTCAACAACAATGGCTGAATGCAGTAATGCAGTTGAGACTAGCCACGGCATAAAGGAGGCATTCTCCACAGGGTCCCAGAACCACCAGCCGCCCCAGCCAAGTTCGTAATAGGCCCACCAAGATCCGAGGGCAATGCCGAGGGTGAGAAAGGACCATGCGGCCAACGTCCAAGGACGAACCCAACGCGCCCATGCCGGGTCAACCTTGCCCTCGATGAGAGCAGCAATAGCAAAAGAGAAGGTTATAGAAAGACCGACATATCCCAAATACAAAAATGGGGGGTGAAACGCCAAACCCGGATCCTGCAACAAAGGATTTAGGCCCTGCCCATCGAATGGGGCGGGATCAACACGCTCAAACGGGTTGGAGGTGAAGACAATAAACAGCAAAAAACCAACGCCGATCAAACCTTGAACGGCTAGTACTCGTGCTTTCAGACTATCTGGTAGGTTGCGACCAAAGGCCGCTACAGCGTAGCCAAAGAGCGCCAAAATCCACGCCCACAAAAGCAAAGAGCCCTCGTGATTCCCCCAGACGCCACTAATTTTATAAAGCATTGGCTTTAAGGAATGGGAATTTTTCGCCACATTAACAACTGAAAAATCACTTCCCACATAGGCAACAGTAAGTGCCGCAAAACTGAGCGTAACCGCTAAAAACTGGACAAGTGCTGCGTTACTGGCAAAGCGCATTTGTACGATATTTCCGCGCGCCGCTCCAACAAGGGGAAGTGTGCCCTGCAGCGTTGCCACTACTAAGGCGAGAATTAATCCAAATTGTCCGATCTCACCGATCATTAGTTTTCTTCCTTAGCTTTCCAGTTACCAGCCTTTTTGAGACTTTCAGCAACTTCTGGCGGCATGTAATTCTCATCATGTTTGGCAAGGACATTACTCGCTACGAAAACACCGTCCTCATTCATCTGGCCTTCTGCAACAACGCCTTGGCCTTCCCGAAACAAATCAGGGACCAAACCCCGAAACTCCACATCGATGCTTTCAGCCAAATCTGTCACTTTAAAAGTGATATCAACACCTGATTTCACAAAACTTCCCTCTTCCACCAGACCGCCGAGGCGAAAAGTCCGGCCCGCCGGCACAGGTTTTTCGACCAAATCAGAGGGGCTGTGGAAAAATACAAGGCTATCTTCAAAGGACATTAAGACAAGGCTGGCAGCGAGACCCAACACGGCCATAGCAACCACAACAATATATAAACGCCGGCGTTTTCTAGTCATGACGTGGCCCCTTCTTTGGCAGGCCGTTTTCTCAAGGATCGTTTATTTTCTTCAAGTGGTTTCAGGTCGCGTTCCACTTGCCGAAGACGGCGAACGCTACTGATCACAAGAATTATCAATACAACGGCCGACAGACCGTAGGACGACCAAATGAAGGTACCATATCCGCCCATTTCCAGAAAATCACTCACGCGTTACTCCTGCAATTGATTGACTCTCAACATTCTGAGGCGCCGCCCTAAAATTTCTGCGCGCACTCGAATGATGAAAATTGTAACAAATAAGCTTGTGTAGGCGAGCCCCATAATAAGAAGCGGGGTCAATATGGAGCCGTGAATTTTAGGGCCTTCCATTGTCGCAACACTGGCAGGTTGATGAAGTGTATTCCACCAATCTACCGAAAACTTGATGATGGGAATGTTGATGGCACCGATCAGCACAAGAATAGCCGCCGCTTTGGCAGCCTTTGACTGATCTTCAAAGCTTTCCCAAACCGCCATATAACCCAAATATAAAAACAGCAAGATCAGCATACTGGTTAGTCTGGCATCCCAAACCCAGTAGGCACCCCACATGGGTTGGCCCCAAAGAGATCCTGTGACGAGTGCCAAAAAGGTAAAGCAAGCCCCAATAGGTGCTGCCGCTTTTGCGGATAAATCGGCCACCGGATGTTTCCAGATAAGTCCCGCCGCAGACGAGACTGCCATCATACTGTAGACGGACATAGCCATCCATGCAGCGGGTACATGAACAAACATGATACGCACAGTTTCGCCTTGCTGATAATCAGGAGGCGCGACAAACAGTCCAAGATACAGCCCAGCCACTAACAACCCGACACTCACAACAATCGACCACGGAAAAATCGCGTTCGCTATGCGCAAGAACCGAGTTGGGTTAGCATATTTGTGCAAGTCAATTGCCATATTGCTGTCCTGTCCTCATTTTCAACATAAGCCTCAGCTTCATCATTCTTACTCCACAGCCAATCGAAGGGCCGCGGCGGCGGCGAACGGGCACACAACAAGTGCGCCAAGAGATAAGCCACCAAGTAACATAAGATGGGGACCCATCGGCAACAACGCAACCGCTGCCTCCACTGAAGCCACACCAAATATCAATACTGGAATATATAACGGGAGCACTAACAGTGACAATAGGACACCGCCGCGGCGCATTGCCACAGTCAAAGCCCCGCCCACTGCGCCAATAAGGCTCAATACAGGTGTCCCGATTAGTAATGAAATCACCATGGCCCAGATTCCGTCCGAATGCAGGTTCAAAGAGATCGCCAGTATGGGTGAGACAATGATTAACGGCAGCACTGACGTGATCCAATGGGCCATGATTTTCGCCAACACTATAAATTCTATTGGGAGCGGCCCCATGAGAAGTTGTTCAAGCGTGCCGTCCTCATAATCTGCTTGGAAAATGCGATCAAGGGTCAGCAGACACGCAAGTAACGCTCCCACCCATAAGACACCGGGGCCAATTCGGGCCAACACGTCGAGTTCGGGGCCCACTCCCAAAGGAAACAATGTCACTGCAATGACAAAGAAAGAGAGTGTCATAGTGAGCGCGCTTCCTTGGCGGTAGGCCAACCGCATGTCACGCATCAGAAGAGCCAGAAATGAATTCATCCAGCCACCTGCCATATGTCATTTAGGTCCAGATGACGTGCAGATTGCAATCCCAAATCCTGATGGGTTGCCAAAAGAGCCATTCCGCCCGCCTTAACGTGGGTTTCCAGAAGATTTTTAAAGAGATCAATATAATCCGTATCAAGGGAGCTGACTGGCTCATCAAGAATCCAAAGTGGCGCAGGACAGGCAATTAATCTGGCAAGATTGCTACGCTTTTTTTGCCCAGCGGACAAAATCCGAACAGGATGGTCTGCAATGGTTTGAAGTTGAAACGCTTCTAGAGCCGCCGCGACATTATTAGTGCCAGTATATTGGGACCAAAAATTCAGGTTCTCACGGGCCGTGTAGGCCGTCTTCAGGGCATCCTGATGTCCTACATAGCGAAGGTTTTGTTGGTATTGCTCCGGCTCTTGTTCAACATCAGTTCCATCCCAGGAAACAATTCCGGAAGCCGGTTTCAACAATCCTGCCAGTATACGAAGAAGCGACGATTTTCCTGCTCCGTTCCGGCCTTTCACCCACAGAATTTCACCGCTGCTCAGCGACAGCTCCACAGATTTGAAAATCAGGCGATCTTGCCGGATACAGGTAAGACTTTGGACATGCAAACTCATAGAGCGTTAGATCACCCAGAAATGAAAAAAGAACACTCCCTGACTACAGGAATGTTCTTTTCTTAGCAACATATTGCATGTGACGCATATGGTCGCAGCTTCAGTTTTATTCGTAGCTGCGTTGATCGTCGATGACTTTTCCGTCATTGGCAAGGCTACCAACAGCCACAAATTCC
The DNA here is from genome assembly GCA_913062525.1 of uncultured Alphaproteobacteria bacterium. GTDB lineage: Bacteria > Pseudomonadota > Alphaproteobacteria > Sneathiellales > Sneathiellaceae > Sneathiella. The sequence goes on from CAJXWA010000150.1 coordinate 8,207, forward strand.
ACACCACCGCGCAACTTACAAAAGCTTTGTAATGATGCCGCTATCGCGCCTTTAAGATCATCTGATCCGTCTGCAACTTCGCAATGAAGTGCCATGGAATCAACGTTATCAGCGCTTGAGATAACCAACCGAACTTTCTTAAGCTCGCTATGGCGTTTTTGAACGTTAACCACCTGACCCGGGTGTACAAACATGCCTTTAACCTTAGCTGTTTGATCTGCGCGGCCCATCCAGCCTTTAATCCGTGGTCCTGTGCGGCCGCATGTGCTGCCACCTTCAAGGAACGCTGACATATCACCTGTCCCAAAGCGAATGAGGGGATAGGTTTTGTTGAAACTGGTAACAACAACCTCTCCCACTTCGCCTGGCTCTACTGGATCACCAGTTCCTGGACGCACGATTTCGACGATAACGCCTTCATCGATGCTCATGCCTTCGATAGGATCACTTTCATAGGCAATCAAACCCAAATCTGCGGTGCCATAAGATTGGATTACCTTCTCCACACCAAGGTCTTTAAGGGCCTGACGCAGAGACGGTGGAAGTGCTTCCCCGCCAACGCTGGCAACCTTAATGGAGGACATATCCATATTGGCTTCAGCACCTTTTTCCAAAAGAATTTTAAGGAAAGACGGTGTGCCAACATAAGCGCGTGGTTTCAACGTTGAGATCGCTTGCAACTGCATCTCAGTGTTACCAATACCGGCTGGAATAACTGGGCAACCAATG